>JAQTXO010000088.1 GCA_028688765.1 Acidiphilium sp.
GAATATCTTGAGGATATTGGCGCCGAAGAAGGCAAGATCGACCAGAAAGAAGGCTCCCCAGACCAGGCTCGTCTTCCAGAGCGGCCAGTTGAAATGCCGGTGAAACACGAGGGCGGAAAGCACGTTGGTGCAGAGAAATGTGCCGGTCACCGCAATGCCGTAGGCCGAGGCGAGCGCGTTCGACGAGCGGAAGCCGAGGACGAGGATGAGCACGCCGATCATGAGCGCCGCGTTCATCTGCGGGACATAGACCTGCCCTTCCTCGGTCTTGCTGGTGTGGCGGATTTCCATGCGCGGCAGCAGGCCGAGCTGCACGCACTGGCTGCCGAGGGTGAAGGCACCGGAAATCACCGCCTGACTCGCGATCACGGTCGCGATGGTCGCGAGAACGACCATCGGGATCAGGATCTCGTGGGGCATCAGGAGATAGAACGGGTTGTCGGCGGTCTGCGGATTGGCGATGACCAGCGCGCCCTGACCGAAATAGTTCAGGACCAGAGCCGGAAGCACGAAGAAGCGCCAGGTCGCGCGGATCGGGCGGCGGCCGAAATGGCTCATGTCGGCATAGAGGGCTTCGGCACCGGTGACGGCGAGGACCACGGCGCCGAGGGCGAGGAAGGCGAGCAGGTCGTGGCGATAGATGAACCGGATGCCCTGGCCGGGGATCAGGGCGATGAGAACCCGGGGATTGAGCACGATGTGATAGAGGCCGAAGCCCGCGATCACCAGAAACCAGAGCACCATGATCGGGCCGAACAGCTTGCCGACCGCGCCGGTGCCGCTGCGCTGGGCGAGGAACAGGCCGATGATGATGGCCACCGAAATCGGCAGCACGAATCGGCTGAAATCGGGCGAGGCGACGCTCAGCCCCTCGACCGCGGAGAGCACCGATATGGCGGGGGTGATGACACCGTCGCCGAGGAACAGCCCGGCGCCGACGATGCCCACGATCATGAGCGTGTAACGGATCTTGTCGGTCCGGGCGACGCGCTGGGCGAGCGCCATCAGCGCGAGGATGCCGCCTTCCCCGTCATTGTCGGCGCGCATGACGAAGGTGACGTATTTGAGGGTGACGGTGATGATCAGCGCCCAGAAAATCAGGCTCAGCAGGCCGAGCACGTCATCGGGTTTCAGACCGCCCTTGGATACGTAACCGAGACAGGCCTGCAGGGCGTAGAGCGGTGAGGTGCCGATATCGCCGTACACCACGCCGAGCGCGCCGATGATGGCGGCGAGCTTGAGTGTTTCGATCGGTTTCGGCGGTTCGGGCGATGCCTCGGGCGATGCCTCGCTCAACCGCGTGGTCCTCCGATCGGTGGCAAGCCGGTGGTCATGCCGGCGAGAACTTCGGCGATGTGGCGGACCGCGACGGGTTTGCCTTCACGGGAGAGTTTGCCGGCCATGTTGAGCAGGCAGCCGAGATCGCCAGCGAGCAGGAGGTCGGCCCCGGTGGTGGCGATATCGGCGGTTTTATCGCCGGTCATGCGCGCGGAGATGTCGGGGTATTTGACGCAGAACGTGCCGCCGAAGCCGCAGCAGATTTCAGGCTCGGCCATTTCGACGAGATCGAGGCCCGCGACTTTGGCAAGAAGGGCGCGGGGCTGGGCTTTGATGCCGAGTTCGCGCAGGCCTGCGCAACTGTCGTGATAGGTGGCGCGGACGGGAAGCGTCAGATCAAGCCCGGCGAAGCCCATCACATCGACAAGGAAGCTGGTGAGTTCCCAGGTTTTGGCGGCGAGGGCCTCGGCGCGGCTGCGCTGGTCGGGGTCCTGCTCGAACAAGGCGGGCATGTGCCGGCGGATCATGCCGGCGCAGGAGCCTGAGGGGGCCACCACGTAATCATACCCGGCGAGGCTGGTGATCAGCCCTTCGGCGAGGGCGCGGGCGGTCGCGCGGTCGCCGGAATTATAGGCGGGCTGGCCGCAGCAGGTTTGGGCGCGGGGCACCTCGACGGTGGCGCCGGCGGCTTCGAGCAGGCGGATCGCCGCGAAACCCACGCTCGGGCGATAGAGATCGGCGAGGCAGGTGATGAACAGGGCGACACGCGGCCGGGATTGCCGGGTATCATCGAGCCGGTTGTCGTGGAGAGGGGCGTCGTTCACGAGGAGGCTCCGGTTGAAGGGGAGGCGACCGGACGGGGCAGCAGGACATAAAGGCTGCCGACCTCGTCCATGGCTCCGGCGCGCTGGGCGGCGCGGTCGCCCAGTCCGAAAAAGATCTGGGCTGCCGAGGCACCTTTGGCACCGACATCGATATCCTGCGCGGTGGTCAGGCGGTCGAGGGTTTTGGTTGCGATGAAGACGGGCGCGCCGAGGGGAATCGCCTTTTCATCGACCGCGACCGAGCCTTCCGGGGTAAGCGGCACGCCGAGTGCGCCGGGCGCGCCGAGACCATCGGGCACGTCGCGGACACGCTTGAAGAAGACGTAGTTCTTGTTCGCATCCATCAGGCCCGAGGCCTGGGCGGCGTGGGCGCGGAGCCAGGCGCTGATCGAGGGGGCCGAGACGTCGTTTGCGGCGAGATAGCCCTTTTCGACCATGAGCCTGCCGATCGGGGTGTAGGCGCGGCCATTGGTGCCATCGAACCCGAGATCGATCAGCGTGCCGTCGGGCAGGCGCAGTTCGGCGGAGCCCTGGACCTGAGCCATGTAGGCATCGACCGGGTCGCGCAGCCAGGCGATGACATGGGCCTGACGGGCGATCGCGCCGGATTCGATTCTGGTCCGGGTGTAGTAGGGTACCAGCTTGCCGTAACGCAGGCGGCCGACGATGCGTTGTTTGCCGGTGCTGTCCCGAAAGGCGGAGAGGTTGGCGAGTACGAGATTGCGCGGGCGGGCGTAGAGCGGGATGTCGTAGCCGGGGAGCTTCACCTCGGAACCGGCATAGACCGGTTCGTAATAGCCGGTGATCCGGGCGGCGGTGCTGGCCTGATACGGGATCAGGTTCGACTGGAAGAAGGTCTGGGCGGCGGCGGCATCGTCCGGCGGAACGGCGCGGGCGGCGGCGCAGGCATTGCGCCACAGACCGGCCTTGCCACCTTCGGCGGCGGCTGTGCCGGTGCCGCCCAGGCTCTGATCCTCCGGCATGACATCGATCGCGCGGCAGGAGCGGGTGAAGGAATCGAGACCCGCGATTGCGGCCTGCGGACCCCATCCGGGCAGCGCGCTGTAGGCAACCGGTGTGAAACCCTGCCCGCCTGACGTGTCAGTCGGTGCGCGTGTCGCGCAGCCGGCGATGAGGAGGGTGACGGCGCAGAACAGAGCCGTTCTGATCGGGGACACCAGCCGCCCGCTCTGGTCCCGCCGGGGTTCATGCGGCGCCGTGGCGGTGCCGGGCCGCCTGTTCATCCATTCACGCATGCGTCAGCCGCTTCGCGCCGCCGCAAGGCGCCAGAGCGGATCGGAGGAATTCACACTCCGCTCGAAGCTCCAGAGATCGACGATTTCGGTAACCGATTCGGTGCCGACGATGATCTGCCCGGTGCGGTCACGTGTGAAATTTTCCTGGTCGGAGACGAAGCGAACCACGATCACCGCATGATCGCCCAGCATTTCGGCTTCATCGATGCTCGCCTCGACGATCGCCTTGATTTCGGTCGTGTGGGTTTCGCCGGCTTCGGAGCGGGCGGTGATCGCGTGTTCGAAGGTCGTGTAGACCGTGGGGGTCAGCAGAGTGCGCAAGGTGGTGAGATCGCCGCTCGCGTAGGCGGTGACGATCCGGAGAAAGCTGGCTTCCGCGGTGTCGATGAATTTGACCGGATCGAAATTGCGATCCGCTTCGGCGATCCGCGCAAGGGCCTGGCCGACGGCGGTGTGCGGCGTGGGGATCGGACGGCCGGGACGCGCGCGGATCGGCTCGACGATGCCGTCGATCACCGGGGCGGCAGGGCCGCGCAGGCCGACACTCTGTTGTTCGGGCAGCGGTGGCCGCTCATAACCAGTGCGCTTGCCCAGAACGCTGCGCAGACGCAGCACCAGAAATCCCGCCACCAGGGCGAGAAGAACGATATCGAGCGGAAAACCCTTGTACATCGCGTGTTGACACCTGTGTTCGGAGCACGGCCCGGGGTGCCGTGATAGGCCCTGACACCCGAAGCCGCAACCGGGAGCCTCATCGGGCGCGGCATCGGGCTGGCGGTTTGCGGTGCGGCGCGGCGCACGGTATCGCTGGGTCATGATCCTGCTTCGTCATGGCCAGAGCCAGTTCAACCTTCATTTCAGTGCGACGCGACAGGACCCCGGTATCGAGGACCCGACGCTGACGCCGGCGGGACATGAGCAGGCGGTGGCGGCGGCACAGGCGCTCGCGGACCGGAAGCTGCGCCGGTTGATCGTCTCGCCCTATACACGGACGCTGCAGACGGCGGCGCCGATGCTGGCGCAACGGGACCTCACGATCGAAATCGAGCCGCTCATCCGCGAACGCTATGCCTTCACCTGCGACATCGGCAGCGGGCGCCCCATTCTGGCCGCGCGGTTTCCGCATCACGATTTCGCGCATCTGACCGATCAGTGGTGGCCGGACCGCATCGAGAGCGAGGCATCGGTGATCGGGCGGGCGGCGGCGTTTCGGGAGCGGATGGCCGCGCGCGAGGACTGGCGCGAGACGCTGGTGGTGAGCCACTGGGCGTTCATTCTTGCGCTCACCGGGCAATCGCTGATGAACGGGCAATGGATCGAGTACGATCCGCGCAGCGCGCCGCCGGGCGAATTGCGCTGGCATCCGTGACCTCACGCACCGATGCAATGACACTGTTACAATTGGGCGGTAAGGCAGGATCGACATGATGTGCAGAACGCCTCCCCTCCCCGCCTGTTTTCACGCCTGCCGGCCTTGCGATCTGTGATCGGCGCGAGGCCGTTGGTTCGCTTCGGGCTTCTGGCAACGCCCTTGCTGCTTGCGGGCTGTGTCGTGGGGCCGTCGTTTCATGGCCCGAAACTCGCGGTGCCGACCGCCTTCCTCTCGCCCTCGCGCGCGGCGCCGGCCTGGCCGAAGCCGGGATGGTGGCGCAATTTCGGGTCGCCCGAACTCGATTCGCTGGTGGAGGCCGCCAAGCTTCATAATTTTTCGGTGATCGAGGCGATCGATCAGCTGGAGGCGGCGAACGCACAGATCGAGGTATCCGGATCGCCGTTGCTGCCGAGCATTACGGGATCGGGCAGCGGCAACTTCCAGCAGGCCGGGACCGGGGCGGCGGGTGCGTCTTCGCGCTCCTCCTTTTCGCAGTTCGGTGGCGTGGGATCGGGCAAGAATTCGACCACGCACAGTTATTCGGCAAATTTCCAGGCCTCGTATGAGCTCGATTTCTGGGGCAAGAATTACGATGCGCTGCGGGCGGCGCAGGCCAATGCGGCGGCGGCGCAGTTCAATGCGGCGACGGTTGCGCTGACCGAGGAAGCCTCGGTCGCGACCACGTATTTCCAGGTTCTCGCTTACGAGGATGAACTGGCGATCGCGCATCATAATCTCGATGCCGCGCAGGGTCTGCTCGCTCAGTTGAAGGCGGAGTTCAAGGCCGGCGTGGTGGATGAGCCGACCGTCGCGCAGCAGGCGGCACTGGTCGCGAGCGAACGGGCGACGATTCCGAATCTGGTGTCCGAGTTGCGCCAGCAGGCGCTGGGGCTGGGCATTCTGACCGGCAAGGCACCCGAGTTTCTCCGGGTCAAGGGCGGGTCGCTCAACGACATCATCGTCCCGCCGCTGCGACCGGGATTGCCGGCCCAATTGCTTGAGCGGCGGCCCGACGTGGCCGAGGCCGAAGCAACCCTGATCGGCGCCAATGCGACGGTTCGCGGCGCGTTCGCCTCGTTCTTTCCCTCGATCACGCTGACCGGGTCGGGCGGCTGGCAGAGCACGGCGCTGAATACGTTGTTCAACCCCGGCTCGGCCCTGCTCTCGGCGGTGTCCTCGTTGAGCCAGCCGATTTTCGAGGGTGGCGCACTGACCGGCACGCTCAACGTCGATCGGGCGACGTATCGCGAGGATGTCGCGAAATATGAGCAGGCGGTGGTTCAGGCGTTCACCGATGTCGAAACCGCGATGACGGCACTGCATTACGCGACCGACCAGGAGCATCTGCAGCAGATCGCGGTGCAACGCGCGCAGGCGGCGCTCGATGGGGCGCGGGCGCAGCTTCAGGCAGGCGTCGTCGATGTCAGCACCGTGCTCAATGCCGAGGAGACCCTGCTTTCCGATGAGAATACTTTGGAACAATCGCGGCTCACGCGGCTGGATGCGGCGGTGAATTTGTACAAGGCGATGGGCGGCGGCTGGGTGTTACCGAAGAACGAGGTGCGATAATCATGGCGAGACGCCGGGGCAGAGTGATCGTTGTCGTTGTCGTGCTCGTGCTGGTCGCCGTCGTGGTGATCCGGCTTGAGCACGGGACCGGCAAGAAGAAGCATATGGCATCGACCGCGATACCCGTGACGGTCGCGAAGGCCGTTGTGCAGACCGTACCGGTCTATCTCGATGCGCTCGGCACCGTGGTGCCCTACCGCACCGTGACGGTGCAGCCGATGATCACCGGGCCGCTTGAAAAAGTCCTGTTCCATGAGGGGCAGTTCGTGAAAAAGGGCCAGGAGATCGCCGAGATCGACCCGGCCCCGTATCAGGCGACGCTGGCGCAGGCCAAGGCGAAGCTTGCGCAGGATCAGGCGAGCCTGGTCAACGCCGAATTGCAGGCGCGCCAGTACGCCTCGCTGGTCGCGCAGAATTATACCTCGAAACAGCAGGCGGCGACCGCGAATGCCACGGCGGCGGAAGACCGCGCGCTGGTGATGCAGGACAAGGCCAGCATCGAATCCGATCAGATCAGTCTGGGATACACCAAAATCACCGCACCGATTTCGGGCATCACCGGAATTCTGCAGGTCAATGCCGGGAATATCGTCAACCCGAATCTGTCGAACGGGATTGTCGTGATCAATACGCTGCAACCGGTTTCGGTGCAATTCAGCCTGCCGCAGCAGGACCTGCCGCAGATCACGGCGGCGATGAGCAAGGGCAAGGTCGATCTCGTCGCGACGGCGGAAGGCAATCCGCAGACCGCCAAAGTGCTCGATCACGGGGTGATTTCCGTGCTGGACAACACGGTGAGCGCCAGCACCGGGACGCTGACGTTGAAGGGCAATTTTCCCAATCCGAAGCTCGCCTTGTGGCCGGGCGCCTATGTGAACGTCCGCACGCTGGTGCGCACCATCCCCAATGCGGTGACGGTGCCGCCGGTCGCCGTGCAGCAGGGACCGAACGGAAGTTTCGTGTTTCTGATCAAGCCGGCCGCCGCGGGCCACAAGAACCCGACGGTGATCGATCAGGCGGTGACGATCGGCTACGAGGATGAAGCGACGATCGTGATCACGAAAGGCATCACCGCCGGCGAGGAGGTGGTGACCGAAGGGAATTCCCGGCTCAAGGACGGCTCCAAGGTCAAGATCGTCACCGGTGCGGGCGCTGGCGCGACCTCCGGGACCGGCGCGCCGACACCGGGCGGTTCTGCGTGAATATTTCGGCACCGTTCATAGGCAGGCCGGTTGCGACTACGCTGCTCGCGATCGCGATTTTTCTGCTCGGTGTGCTCGGCTACCGCTCCCTGCCGGTCTCCTCCCTGCCGCAGGTCGATTTTCCGACGATCCAGGTGGTGACCAAGCTGCCCGGAGCTTCGCCGGATACCGCCTCGAAACTGCTCACCGCCCCGCTCGAACGCCAGTTCGGGGAAATAGCGGGTCTTTCCTCGATGAGTTCGATTTCGAGCCAGAATACCAGCGCGATCACCCTGCGGTTCGATCTTTCGGTTTCACTCGATACCGCAGCCCAGAACGTCCAGGCCGCGATCAACGCCGCCTCGGGCACGCTGCCGCCGAATTTGCAGTATCCTCCGACCTATACCGAGGTGAACCCGGCGGATGCGCCGATCGTGAGCATTGCCCTCACCTCGACGACCGTGCCGATCTACACGATCGCGAACGCGGCGCAGACCCAGATCGTGCCGAAGCTCTCGGAAATATCCGGGGTCGGCAATGTCTCGGTCGAAGGGGGGATGACCAAGGCGATCCGTATCAATGTGAACCCGGCACGGCTCGCCGCCTACGGGCTGTCGCTCGAGGATGTGCGCAACGCCATTTCCAATGCCAACCAGACCGGCGCCAAGGGCGCGTTCGATGGCAAAAATCAAGCCTACACCCTGGGCGCGAACGACCAGATCACCGCGCCCGCGCAATACCGCAACCTCATCATCGCCTATTCCCACGACGCGCCGGTGCGGCTTTCGGCGGTGGGCACCGTGACGGATGGGTTGGAGAACGATCAGCAACTGGGCAGCTATAACAATGTCCCTGCCGTCGTGCTCGACATCCAGCGCCAGCCCGGCGCCAATATCGTGAGCACGGTGCAGCGGGTTCAGTCGGCGCTCGGCGAACTGCGCAAGGATCTGCCGCCGGGGATCAAGGTGCAGATCGTCGCCAACCGGACCGGCACGATCAAGGCCTCGGTGAATGACGTGCAGATCACCCTGATCACATCGGCGCTGCTGGTGATTCTGGTGATCTTTCTGTTCCTGCCCAATCCGCGCGCGGTGCTGATCCCGGCAGTGGCGCTGCCGCTTTCGATCGTCGCGACCTTCGCGGTGATGAGCGAGCTTGGCTATCAGCTCGACAATTTGTCGCTGATGGCGCTGACTGTGGCATCGGGGTTCGTGGTCGACGATGCGATCGTGATGATCGAGAATATCGTGCGATTCATCGAGGCCGGCGAAACGCCGATGCGCGCGGCATATCTCGGCTCCAGGCAGATC
>JAQTXO010000089.1 GCA_028688765.1 Acidiphilium sp.
CCCCACCGGTGAGGACCGCTATACGGCGCATCGGCGAAGCGCGTTCGACGGCCGTCTGAAAATCTCCGGTACTGTAATCGAACAAGCCGTGCTGGATCAGCCGCAGCAGATCCATCAG
Organism: Acidiphilium sp.; assembly: GCA_028688765.1. Taxonomy (GTDB): domain Bacteria; phylum Pseudomonadota; class Alphaproteobacteria; order Acetobacterales; family Acetobacteraceae; genus Acidiphilium; species Acidiphilium acidophilum. Next base: position 119 of record JAQTXO010000089.1, read on the forward strand.
CAGCCCGGCCCCGAGCCCGGTGCCGATGCCGGTCAAGCCCACCATCAGCCAGAATCGAACCGAAAACTGAAACGAAACCTGTCCGGGCGCGTCGTTGGGTTGGAGCAGCCGTCCCGCGTTCATCCGATTGGCCACCCGCTCGGTTGCGTTCGAAAATCTGCCGTCACGCCGGACCGGCGGTGCGGTCGACCAATGAACGTGCGGCCTGGGGCGCGTTGCGGATGGTACCGGGCGGCGCCGGCGTGAGGTCGCGGGTCAAGGCAGCGGTAATCAGAGCCTGAGCGATCGGCGCCGAGACCGAGGCCCCTTCATTGCCATGTTCGACCGCGACCGCGGCGGCATAACGGGGGGCATCGGCGGGCGCGAAAGCGATGAAGAACGCATTGGGGCGGAATTTCCACGGCAGGTTGGCGTCGTCATAATTGGCCTTTTCCTGGGCCTGGGTCAGATCGTGGACCTGGGCGGTTCCGGTCTTGCCCGCCATGAACACGCCGGGAATGGTCAGGCGCGAGGCATAGCCGGTGCCGAGCTGGGTGTTCACCACATCGAACATGCCCTGACGGACGGCGGCGAGATTGCGGATGTCGAAGCCGAGGGAGGGCCAGTCATCCGGCGCACGGCCCGATTGCACGATCTCGCCGACCGCATTGGCGATATGGGGACCGATGGCACGGCCGGTGGCAATGCGTGCGGTCATGGTCGCGAGCCCGAGCGGGGTGACCTGGGTGAAACCCTGACCGATGCCCTGGATGACGGTGTTGCCCTTGGTCCAGAGCAGTTTCCGCTGCCGGGCCCAGGCGCGGGTCGGCAGGAATCCATGAGAGACGCCGGGCAGGTCGAGCGGGAGTGCGCCGATCAGGCCGAGTTTGCGTCCCATCGCAGCGATCCGGTCAATCCCGGCCACGAGCGCGGTGTGGTAGAAAAACACGTCGCAGCTCTGCTGGAGCGCATTGATCACATTGATCGTGCCGTGGCCCTGATGACGCCAGCAGTAGAACGTATGATTGCCGAGCTTGAGGTAGCCCGGGCAGTAGAAGGTTGTGCTCGGCGTGATGGCGCCGCATTCGAGAGCGGCCATCGCGACATTGGGTTTGAACGTGGACCCGGGCGCGTAGAGGCCGGCGGTCGCGCGGTCGTTCAGCGGACGCTTCGGGTCGGTCATCCAGGATTTCCAGACCGTTTCCGGCACGCCGGCATCGAAATAGGTCGGGTCGAAGCCGGGCCGGCTGGACATTGCGAGAATGGCCCCATTGGTCGCGTCGAGTAGAACGGCGGCTCCGGCCTGACCGGCGAGCTGCTCCGCCGCGAGGCGCTGGAGCCCGGCATCGAGCGTAAGCTGAACCGTGGCGCCCTGGGTGCCGTTGTCACGATCGAGCACCCGGATGACGGTGCCGTGGGCGTTGACTTCGGTCTGCACGATACCGGGATTGCCGCGCAACGCATCGTCGCGCGCGCGTTCCACCCCGGCACGCCCGACGCGCATGCCCGGCAGGGCGAAGACCGGGTTGTCCTGCGCCTGGGCCTGGGTGGGACGGGCGACATACCCGATCGTGTGGGACGTGATATCGCCCAGCGGATAAGTGCGCGACGCCCCGACATCAACGAACACGCCCGGAAGCGCTGTGGCGTTCACCTCGATTTTGGCCATATCCGACCAGTCCAGATAGTCCTTCAGCAGGACCGGGACGTAGCGGGGTTTGCCGGCGATGTCGTGGGCGATGCGGGTGCGCTCGGCCGGCGAAAGCGGGATGAGGTGGGCGAACTGATCGATCACTGCTTCAGGGTCGGGCGCCTGGATCATCATGAACAGGGCGCGCCAATGCTGCTTGTTGCCGGCGAGGATCAGGCCGGTGCGATCTGTGATGACACCGCGTAGCGGCGCGAGCATGCGCTCGTTGACCGAGTTCTGTTTCGCAAGCGTGGCGTATTTCCCGTGCTGGAGCACCTGCATGCGGTAGAGGCGGATGCCGAGAGCGCTGAATCCTGCGACCTGGGCTGCGCCAAGGAGCAGAGCGCGGCGGCTGAACACCGGGCGCAGTTCGCGCTCGCGCTTCATGCCTGCTCCGGCGCCGCGGCACCTCGATGCGCGCGGATCAGTACGACGGCGAGCAGCGGGTAGAGCAGGATCGCAATGATTGCCTGGGTGATGATCGGCCCCGGGGGCAGGATCACGAGATCGAGCAGGGAGCGCGTCGCGTATTCCGCGGCAGCGACGGCGAGAGCCACGCCGGCAAAGGCAAGCCAGACGAGCGGGAATCCCTGAGCGACCAGCGATCGACGGACCGCGGCGATACCGGCCTGCTCGATCAGCAGCAGAGCGGCCCACATGCCGAGCGGCGAGGCGCCGAGCAGGTCGAGCAGGACACCGAGCAGGGCAACCACCGGTGCCGGCAGAGACGCGGGCCGATACAGCGTCCAAAAGAAGACCGAAGCAACGACAAAGCCGGCGCGGCACGCCGGTTGCCAAGGCAGCAGGCCCGGAATGCCAAGAACCACCACCATGATCAGAATGCTGGTGGCTGGCAAGGCGTGGCGGGCCGCCCGATCGAGGCCACGCCAGAGTTCCACACCATCCATGTCAGGTCGGCTGACCGGGCTGACTCATGGATGGGAAGGATTGCCCGGCGGGTCTGCCGGAGCGGCGGACTGGGTGTCGTACTCGAACAGGCGAAGGACGCGCAGACGCGTCAGCCCGGCGAACGGGACGACGACCGGATCGTTCCGGCCCTTGTAGCGCACGATGCCAACCGGCAATCCGTAGGGGAACACACCGCCGACCGCGCTGGTCAGCACGATCTGTCCCTCACGCGGCGGATCCCCCGGCGCCCAGTAAATCAGGCGCGGCGTGGCGCTGTTCTGGCCTTCCATGATCGCACGTTCGCCGTGTCGGCCGATCGCGACCGGGACGCGGCTGTTGAGATCGGTGATGAGCAGGACGCGCGCACTGCGTGAGCCGGATTGAACGACGCGCCCCACCACGCCGCGTCCGTCCATCGCAATGGCGTTGACGATGTCGTGGGCCTCGCGCGGGATTGTCACCAGCACGGAGCGCGCATAGAGCCCGCCGAGATCGGCGATAACGCGCGCGGCGAAGAAATTGGGGGTGGGGGTCGGGACGAAATGAAGTTGTGATTTCAGCGCGGCGTTCTGCGCCGCAAGGGCGAGCGCCACGGCCCGCCAGCGCTGCAGGGCTTCGTTCTGTTTCGTGAGGGCCAGATTTTCGGCATGGAGGCGGAACCAACTGCCGAGCGCGCCACGATCCTGCTCGATGGCAGCGACCGGGGCGGCTGCAGCGCGATACACCGGAGCCAGGGCATCGTCGAGCCCGGTACGTAACATATCACCGAGATGACGATCAGCCCGACCAGCCAGGATCAGGCCGAGAGACACCAGCAGCATCACCGGTAATGTGAGACGGGACAGCGCTTGCCGGACGGGAATTGATAGCCGCAGCATGCGGCGGGCTCCGTTGAAAAATCGATACAAAGGTAGCGTCTCGGTGACAAACCGTGCCGCCGCGTCGATTTCCCGTCTTACGCTACATGCGGCAGTGCGCCAATGCCGATCGTGCAATGAGCGGACGAAATTTGATCACGAGGAGTGGCCGCCGATCAATCCGCGTGATCGGCATCACGCTTGCGCGGGTACTCAGTGATCGCGCCGAGCACCAAAGCTGCGAAGACGGCCTTGGCCGGATCCTTGCGTATGAGCGTCTGGGCAAGGGCAATCGCTTCCGCGACGACGCCAAGCCGCGCCCGCGCCAGCATCGGGCGGGGGCGACGGTTCCAACGAAAGGTGGCCAAACCAAACAAAGCGATGGCAAGAACGATGAACACGGCAGCGAAGATCAGCGACGCATCGAGTGTACCCAGTGCACCGGCGACCGCTTCATAGGCTGCCGCAATCAGAAAGCCGATGCCGATCAGCCCGACGCCGAGACCCATCACGCTCATCGCGATCCGTTGCGTCAGATGGCGGATCGTGAACCCGTCGAACAGGTTGAATAGAACTCTCAGCACGGGACGCCCCCGATGTAACGAATGAATAACGTGCAAAAGCCGGCTGCGCGACGCGATACTGCGTCGCGCCCGGACATCAGGAGCGGCGGCGGCTGATCAACTTGGCCGCAATGAAACCGACACCGGCAGCGATCGCCAGAGCCGCGAAGGGCTGTTCATGCACTTTCTTTTCGACCTTCCCGGCGGCCTTGCTGCCTTGAACACGCAATTGTTTGCCAAGGTCGGTCATTTCGCCTTCGATCGAAGAGAGGCGCAGGTCGATTGCATGCTTTAGTTCCGCAAGCTTTTCCGGACTGTCGTTGAATTCCTTCATTGTATCGCCAGCGAGGCGCACCAGCTTGGTTCGCAGATCTTCGAATTCATCCTGAAACCGATCGAACTCATGGGTGAGGGTGCCCATCGCATCCTTACGCTTGCCGCCCCAATACGCCATTGAAAATCCCCTTCGCTGAAAGCGCGGCGAAGTTGCCGCCTGTTGCCTTTCAGGAATGGGGGTTCATGCCTTCGGCTTCAACCGTCGAATTTGGTAATGAAACCGTCCTGAACCGGCAACGGATGTCGCGTCGTGATGCCGTGCGAAGACAATGAACGCGCTTACTTCCGACCATTATAGGATTTCGCTAATTTTCACCTTTTCCTGATTGGATTTGTCGATTACTGATCGACCCATGAGCCAGATGCCGACGCACCCCAACCGCTCTCTCGCCGGCCTGTCGTTGCGCGACCTCGAATACGCGCAGGCCGTGGCGGAGTTGCGCCATTTCGGGCAGGCCGCCGAGCGATGCGGCGTGTCGCAGCCCGCCCTTTCCGAGCAGATCCGCAAACTCGAGGCGCTGCTCGGCGTCGCGTTGTTCGAGCGGACTAAGCGCAGGGTCGCTCCGACCGCTGCCGGGGCGACCCTGCTCGCCCAGATCGAGCGGGTCATGGCCGAGGCGCGGCATCTGCTCGCCCTGTCGCACGGGCAGCCGGGGTTGCTCGAAGGCGTACTGGCGATGGGCGCGATCGAGACGCTGGGGCCCTATTATCTGCCGGGTGTTTTACGACTGATGCGCTCGGAGCGACCCGATCTCTCGCTGCGGCTTACCGAGGCGCGGACGGTGCGGCTGATCGAACGTCTGGTCGGCGGTATGCTCGATGTGGCGCTGCTTGCTTTGCCAGTGCCGCGCGCGGGGTTGGTTTCGGTGCCGCTATTCTTCGAGCCGTTTCTGCTCGCAACGCCGCCCGGCCATTTGCTCGCAGGGCTGCACCGGCTGACGCTGGATGATCTGCCCGCCGAGGACCTGCTGCTGCTGGAGGATGGGCACTGCCTGCGCGATCAGGCGTTGAGCCTGTGCAACGCGAAACCCGCGACACGCCACGCCACCAGCCTCGAGACGCTATGGCAGATGATCGCCGCGGGCGAGGGATATTCACTGCTCCCGGCGCTCGCGGTTGCGGCACGGCCGGAACTGCACGATCTGGTCGTATGCCAGGAACTGGCGGATGCCGCAGCGGGGCGGACCATCGCGCTGGTGTGGCGCGGATCGGACCCCAGGACACCCGCGTTTCGCACCCTCGCATCGGTTCTGGCCGCCATGCGCCCGGCAACGACCCGACCGGCGGTCGCCAAGGGATGACCGCCCCGTGCCCGAACGCAGCGCTGGCGCGACATTGCACGAGGCAATGATGACGAGCGCGATTGCAAATGCTACCGCCGCGCCGATGCAGGATAGCCCCGATCGTTTCACCTTCGGCTCGCCACTGAAATCGCCTCTGGTGCGGGGATGGCTCGGCGACGCTGCGGGACTGTATCTGGCAGGGGTCATGAATACGACGCGTTGGACCATCGAGGCCGACGATCTGCTCGACACGCTCCGGCAGGGAAGGCCCTGCATCATTGCCTTCTGGCATGAATGCTTGCCGGCGATGCCGGTGCTATGGCGCACCGCCGGGCGGATCACGACGGGGCCGACCGGCTATGTGCTCGCGAGCCGCCACCGCGACGGGCAGTTGATCGCGCGAACGATGGGACGGTTCGGCGTACGTGCGATCGGCGGTTCGACCTCGCGCGGCGGGGCGGCGGGTTTGCGCGAGCTGGTGCGGCTGATCGGTCTCGGTCATCCGGTCGGTCTGACGCCGGACGGGCCGCGCGGGCCGCGCCGACGAGCGGCACCGGGCGTTGCGCAGCTGGCGGTTCTCACCGGGGCACCGGTATTCTGCGTCGCCGCCGCTACCTCGCGAGCGATCACGTTGGGCAGTTGGGATGCCATGCGGATTCCTCTTCCATTCAGCCGTGGTGCCGTGGTGGCCGGCACCGGGGTTGCGGTGACTCGCGGGGGGTTGGAGGCGGCGCGCGCGGATATCGAGGCGCAACTGACCGCCAACCTTGCGCGCGCGCAAATCAGATGTCGCTAGGACTGCGTCTCTACCGGGCCGCGACCACGGCGGCATCACCGTTTCTGTCGTGGTGGCTGGCGCGGCGAATGCGCGGGGGCAAGGAAATCGAGGCCCGGCTCGGCGAGCGTTATGGCATCGCGCGTACCGCGCGGCCTGCGGGAAGGCTGGTCTGGGTACATTGCGCGAGCATGGGCGAAACGATGTCCGCCCTACCGTTGATCGGCGCGCTTGCGGTTCATGCGAACGTGCTGCTGACCACGGGTACCGTGACCTCGGCGGAACTCGCGACGCAACGGGCAATAGCGATCCATCAATTCGTACCACTCGATGTACAGGCCTATGTCGCGCGGTTTCTCGAACATTGGAAGCCGGATGCGGCGGTGTTTCTGGAATCCGAACTCTGGCCGAATATGCTCACCGGGCTCGATGCGCGGAGCATCCCGCGATTTTTGTTCAACGCGCGACTCTCAGCGCGGAGTGCTGCGCGCTGGCGGCGGTTCCCCAGAGTGGCCAACGAGGTGTTCGGCGGGTTCGCAGTGATCGCGGCCCAGTCCCGCCACGATGCCGCAGCGCTGCGCGGCCTCGGGCTGCGCGAGGTGGAGAGCTGGGGCAATCTGAAGTTCGCGGCCCCCGATCTGCCAGACAATGAAGCGGCGCGCGCGGCGCTGAACGCAGCTTGTCCCGGCCCGTGGTTGCTCGCGGCCTCGACCCATCCGGGCGAGGATATTCCGATCATCGAGGCCCATGGCGCACTGACCCGGCTGCATCCGAGCCTGACCACGGTAATCGTGCCGCGCCATCCCCATCGCGCCGAGGCGATCGTCGATCTGGCACGCCGCTTTCCGCTGGCCCGGCGCTCCCGGGGCGAGGTGCCGGTTCCCGGCGGGATTTATCTCGCCGATACGCTGGGCGAACTTGGGTTGTTCTATCGTTTGTGTCCCCTCGCGTTCATCGGCGGAACGCTGGTGCCGGTCGGTGGGCATAACATGATCGAGGCAGCGCAGCTCGGATGTGCCGTGGTCATCGGGCCGCATTACGAGAATCATTTCGAGGCGATGAAGACCTTGCACGCGGTCGGCGCATTGGTCGATGTGATGGATTTCATGGAACTGGAAGCGACGCTCGCGCGACTGATGAGCAACACCGCACGGCTTGCCGAAATGGGGGCGGCGGGGCGTAGCGTATGCGAAGGTTTCGCGGATCTGCCGCAGCGGCTGGCCCGTCGGGTCATCGAGGCGATCCCGTGATGCGGCCACCGGAATTCTGGCAGCGCGACGGGCTGCTGGGGCGGGCGCTGGCACCGTTGGGGGCGGTGACCAGCGCGATCACGGCGCGGCGCATGGCGCGGACCGGCTTCGATTGTGGGGTTCCGGTGGTGTGCATCGGCAATGCCGGGGTCGGTGGCGCCGGCAAGACGATTCTGGCACGGCATGTCCTGGGAATTTACGAGGCGCGCGGGGTGCTGCCGTGCGCACTGAGCCGGGGACATGGCGGTCGGGTCAAGGGACCGGCGCTGGTCGATCCGGCGCGGCACAGCGCCGGGGATGTCGGCGACGAAGCGCTGCTTCTCGCTGCGACGGCGGCGACCATCGTGGCACGCGATCGCGCCGCCGGAGCGCGGCTCGCGGTGGCGGAGGGAGCGCGTGTCATCGTCATGGATGACGGGTTGCAAAATCCTGGCCTGGTCAAATCGGTCTCCCTGTTGACGATCGATGGCGGAGCCGGCTTCGGCAACGGCCGGCTGCTCCCCGCCGGTCCGCTGCGCGAGAGCGTCGTGGCGGCGGCCGCACGATGCGATGCCGCCGTCATGATCGGGGATGATGCGCGTGGCGCACGGGCAATGCTGCCTCATACCCTGCCGGTGCTGACCGCACGGATCGTCGTGCGCGGGCCGGTTCCCCTGCGGGGGCGGCGTGTCGTGGGCTTCGCGGGAATCGGCCGACCGGACAAGTTTTTCGCAAGCCTTGCGGGATTAGGGGTGGAACTCGTAGCCACGCGCGGCTTTCCCGATCATCATCGCTATACCGTGGCCGACCTCGCCCGGCTGCGCGGCTTTGCGGCACACCACCGAGCGCGACTGGCCACGACCGAGAAGGATGCCGTGAAGCTGCCGGATGCGTTTCTGGCAGACTGCCTGATCATCCGGGCAGGGCTCGCCTTCGATGATCCTGCGGCGCTGAGCGACTTATTGCCATGACCATGCTGCAACGACTGGAATATGCGGTGGCGCGGGCATTTCTCGCGCTGTTCCGCGCACTCG
>JAQTXO010000090.1 GCA_028688765.1 Acidiphilium sp.
AATGTCAGTTTCCGATGACACGAACAGGCGTGGTCCAACCGCGATGATGCTGGGGATCGAAAGCTCGTGCGACGAAACCGCCTGCGCCGTGCTCGACGGGGAGGGCAGGGTGCGCGCCGAGATCGTGGCGAGTCAGATCGCCGATCATGCCCCGTTCGGTGGCGTGGTGCCCGAAATTGCCGCGCGCGCGCATCTCGCCGCTCTGGCGCCGATGGTGCGTGCGGCTCTGGCCGAAGCGGGGATCGCGGCGCGCGACCTCAGTGGGATTGCCGCGACGGTGGGACCCGGTCTGATCGGAGGCCTGATCGTCGGTGCCGGATTTGCGAAGGGGATGGCGCTGGCGACCGGTGCTGCGTTCTACGCCATCAACCACCTCGAAGCCCACGCGCTGACTGCACGGCTCCCCGGTATCGCAGCCCGGGCACCGGATTTCCCCTACCTGCTGCTGCTGGTCTCCGGGGGTCATACCGCGCTTATCGCGGTCGAGGCGGTGGGGCGCTATCGCCGCCTCGGCACGACGCTCGACGATGCCGCCGGCGAGGTGTTCGACAAGGTCGCGAAACTGCTCGGCCTCGGCTATCCCGGCGGCCCGGCGCTCGAAGCGCTCGCAGCCGAGGGCGATCCGGCCCGGTTTACCCTGCCGCGCCCGCTGCTCGGGCGGGCGGGTTGCGATTTTTCATTCTCCGGCCTCAAGACCGCCGTGGCGCAGATCGTCTCACGCCTGCCGCCCGGCAGCCTGCCGCGCGGGATGGCAGCGGATATCGCCGCCTCGTTTCAGACCGCCGTGGTTGAGGCGATGGCCGATCGCCTTTCACATGCGCTGGCGATGATGCCCGATGCGACCTGCGTGGTTGTCGCCGGGGGCGTCGCCTCGAATCGCGCGATCCGCGGGCGGCTGGAAGCGACTGCCACGGCAGGAGGGCTTACCCTGATCGCACCACCGCTCCGTCTTTGTACCGACAACGCAACGATGGTCGCCTGGGCCGCGATCGAACGGCGTCGTGCCGGGTATTCACCCGATGATTTGGCGGCGCGCTGCCGTCCGCGCTGGCCGCTTGATGGTGCAGTGCAAAGTTTGATTGCGGGCAAGGCAGTTTCCGTGCCAGTCTGATTATGAGGCTCTGACGCAATAAACAAAGAGGTGACTTTTCGATGGATAACTCGCCGGTGCAGGACCGCATCGACCCGACCAGGCGCGCGAAAAAGCCCCTCTCGGCCGATCCGCCGCCGCTGGCACCGATCCGCACGAGCGAGGATTGGCGGGAGGCGATCGTTGCGAAACTGATCTACGGCGTCGGCAAGAACGTGGTGACCGCGAACGACCGGGACTGGTTCGTGGCCCTCGCCCTCGCCCTGCGCGACCGGGTGGTGGAGCGCTGGATTGCGAGCACCAATAAAATCTACGATCGCGGTCACAAGCGGGTCTATTACCTTTCGCTCGAATTCCTGATCGGCCGGCTGATGTTCGACACGCTGACCAATCTGGGCATGGTCGATGTCACGCGCAGCGCGCTCGCCGGTCTCGGCGTCGATCTCGACCGGGTGCGCGATGCCGAACCCGATGCCGTCCTTGGCAATGGCGGTCTCGGGCGACTCGCCGCCTGTTTCATGGAAAGCATGGCCACACTCGCCATCCCGGGATACGGCTATGGCATTCGCTACAATAACGGTTTGTTCAAGCAGGCGATCGACGACGGGCGGCAACTCGAATTCCCGGAAGACTGGCTCGCCGTCGGCAATCCCTGGGAGTTCGAACGGCCTGAAGTGTCTTATGACATTGGCTTCGGTGGGTCGGTCGAGGCGGTGCGCGACGATAATGGCGACGCCCGCCACGTCTGGCACCCCGGCGAGGTGGTGCGCGCGGTCGCGTACGATACCCCGGTGGTCGGCTGGCGGGGCCAGCACGTCAATTCGCTGAGGCTCTGGTCGGCCCGCGCGGTCGATCCGCTTCAGCTCGAAACCTTCAATGCCGGCGATTATGTCGGCGCGCTGGCGCAGGATGTCCGGGCGCAATCGATCTCGCGCGTGCTCTACCCTTCGGACGCGACCCCGGCGGGGCAGGAACTGCGGTTGCGCCAAGAATATTTCTTTGCCGCCGCCTCGCTGCAGGACATGCTCCGCCGGCATATCGCACAGTTCAAGGATCTGCGCCTCCTGCCGCAGAAGGTCGCGATCCAGTTGAACGACACCCACCCTTCCATCGCGGTGGCCGAACTGATGCGGCTGCTGATCGACGTTCATGGCATCCCCTGGGCGGATGCGTGGGACATCACCAAAGGCACGTTCTCCTACACCAATCACACCCTGCTGCCCGAGGCGCTGGAAACCTGGCCGGTGCCGCTGATGGAGCGGATGCTGCCGCGCCAGATGCAGATCATCTACCTGATCAACGCCGAACACCTCGAACAGGTCCGCCTGCTCGGCATGGGCAGCAACGATAAACTCGCCGGGCTGTCCCTGATCGATGAATCCCACGGTCGCCGGGTGCGAATGGGCACGCTCGCCTTCATCGGGTCCCACCGGATCAACGGCGTCTCGGCCCTGCACACCGACCTGATGCGCGAGACGGTGTTTGCCGATCTGCACCGGATGTTCCCCGAGCGGATCACCAACGTCACCAACGGCATCACCTTCCGGCGCTGGCTCTATGAGGCCAATCCCGGCCTCACCCGCCTGCTGGTGGAGGCGCTGGGCGAGCATGTGTGTGACGATCCTGCCGAACTCGCCGGGCTGCGCGATCTGGCAACCGATGCCGGGTTCCGCAACCGCCTGATCGCCTGCCGGCGCAACCACAAGATCACCCTGGCGAAATGGGTGCGCGACCGGATGCGGATCAAGCTCGATCCCGATGCGATGTTCGACATCCACGTCAAGCGGATCCACGAATATAAACGCCAGCTTCTCAATATTCTCGAAACCATCGCTCTCTACGATGCGATCCGCGCCCGCCCTTCGGCAGGCTGGGTGCCGCGGGTGAAAATCTTCGCGGGCAAGGCGGCGGCGAGCTATCATCAGGCCAAGCTGATCATCAAGCTGATCAACGATGTGGCACGGGTCATCAACGGTGACCCGACGGTGCGCGGCCTGCTCAAGGTCGTGTTCATGCCGAACTTCAATGTCAGCCTCGCCGAAATGATCATCCCGGCGGCGGATCTTTCCGAGCAGATTTCCACCGCCGGCATGGAGGCATCCGGCACCGGCAACATGAAATTCGCCCTGAACGGCGCGTTGACCATCGGCACGCTCGATGGCGCCAATGTCGAGATCCGCGATCATGTCGGCGATGAGAACATCTTCATCTTCGGTCTCACCGCCGCCGAGGTCGCCGCGCGCAAACGGGATGGCTGGCGCCCGCAGCAATCGATCAAAGCTTCACCGGCGCTCGCCGAAGTGATCGATGCGGTGTGGTCGGGGGTCTTCTCACCCGAGGATTCCGCCAGGTTTCATCCGCTGGTCCATGAATTGCGCGGCGATGACCGTTTTCTCGTCACCGCCGATTTCGACTCCTACGCCGCCACCCAGCGGGCGGTGGACCGCAAATGGCTCGATCAGGAGGCGTGGTGGAAATCGTCGATCCTGAACACCGCCGGCATGGCCTATTTTTCGTCGGACCGTGCGATCGGTGATTATGCGCAGAACATCTGGCGCACCACGGGTCTGGAGACCACATGATCCAATAGAGACCGGGACCCGCGCACCAACGACGCGGGCCACAACTGAAGGGAGCAGGCGATGATCATCGGAAACGGCAAAAGTACCCCGTTGTCGCGGAACGCGATGGCCTACGTCCTCGCCGGTGGGCGGGGCTCGCGTCTGCACGACCTGACCGACAAGCGCGCGAAGCCGGCGGTGCATTTCGGCGGGAAATGGCGAATCATCGATTTCGCGCTCTCCAACGCGCTCAATTCCGGCATCCGCCATATCGGCGTCGCCACCCAGTACAAGGCGCACAGCCTGATCCGCCACCTGCAACTCGGCTGGACGTTCTTTCGCCGCGAGCGCAACGAGAGCTTCGACATTCTGCCGGCCAGCCAGCGGGTTTCGGAACACAGCTGGTATCTCGGCACCGCCGATGCGGTGTACCAGAATATCGAGATCATCGAGAGCATCGCGCCCGCTCACATCATCATTCTGGCCGGCGATCATATCTATAAAATGGACTACGAAATGCTGCTCCAGCAGCACGTCGCCCAGAAGGCGGATGTCACGGTCGCCTGTGTCGAAGTGCCGCTCGCCGAGGCGAGCGGCTTCGGCGTGATGCACATTGATACGTCCGACCGGATCCTCGCCTTCCTCGAAAAACCGGCCGAGCCGCCGCCGATGCCCGGCCGCACCGATGTCGCCCTCGCGAGCATGGGCATCTATGTGTTCGAAACCAAATTCCTGTTCGATCTCCTGCGCCACGACGCCGCCGATCCCCATTCCGAGCATGATTTCGGTCGCGACATCATCCCCCGACTCGTGCGGGAAGGCCGGGCGATGGCCCATCATTTCTCGCGCTCCTGCGTCCGTTCATCCAAGGAGGCCGAACCCTATTGGCGCGATGTCGGCACGATCGATGCCTATTGGGAGTCGAATATCGACCTGACCGATTTCGTCCCCGCCCTCGATATCTATGACCGGTCCTGGCCGATCTGGACCTATACCGAAGGAACGCCACCGGCAAAATTCATCCATGACGAGGAAGGGCGGCGCGGCCTTGCGGTGTCCTCGCTGGTCTGCGGCGGCTGCGTGATCTCAGGTGCGGCCTTGCGGCGGTCCCTGTTGTTCACGGATGTGCGGATCAACTCGTTTTCGCAGGTGACGTCCGCCGTGATCCTGCCGGACGCCGACGTTGGCCGCCATGCGCGGTTGACCAATGTGGTGATCGACCGGGGTGTGCGCATTCCGGAAGGTCTCGTGGTCGGTGAAGACCCCGAAGAGGATGCAAGGCGCTTTCGCCGCACCGAGAAAGGCGTCTGCCTGATCACGAAGGCGATGATCGACCGGCTGTGATATTTCTGATCCGGTCATGAAAATCCTCTCGGTCGGTTCGGAGATCTACCCGCTGGTAAAAACCGGCGGTCTTGCCGATGTGATGGGCGCGCTGCCGGCGGCGCTCGCTGCCGAGTCCATCACCATGCGGGCATTGGTACCGGGCTATCCCGCCGTAATGGCTGCGCTCGGGGCCGGTGCCGTCGCACTCGACATCGCCGATCTGTTCGGCGGCCCCGCGCGCATCGTGGCGGGTGAACCCGATGGCCTGCCGGTCTTTGCGCTCGACGCCCCGCATCTGTTCGCCCGGCCCGGCAATCCCTACCTCGCCTCCAACGGCGTGGACTGGCCGGATAATGCCCAGCGCTTTGCCGCGCTGAGCCGGGTAGCTTCACTGGTGGCGCGTGGTGCCATTGCGGGATTTGTGCCGGATATCGTTCATGCCCATGACTGGCAGGCCGGTCTGGTCGCGGCCTATCTTCATTACGATGGTCTGCCTGCGCCGCCGAGCGTCATGACGGTTCATAATCTGGCCTATCAGGGTCAATTTCCCGCCTATCTACTGGGTGCGCTCGGCCTGCCGGTCGCGGCTTATGCAATGGACGGCGTGGAATATTACGGCTCGATCGGTTTCCTCAAGGCCGGTCTGCAATTCGCCGATGCGATCACCACCGTCTCGCCGCATTACGCGGTCGAAATCGCAACGCCTGAGGGCGGCATGGGGCTCGATGGCCTGATCCGCGCGCGAAACAGCGTGGTGCACGGCATTCTCAACGGTCTCGATACCGCAAACTGGAATCCCGCCACGGATCGGGCACTCGTCGCACGATACGACGCATCCACGATCGAGGCACGCCCCGCCAACAAGGTCGCACTTCAGGCGCGAATGGGTCTCAAGCCGCACCCTGAATCCCTGCTGTTCGGCGTGGTAAGCCGGCTCGCGGCTCAGAAGGGCATCGACCTGATCATCGAAGCGTTGCCGCTGCTGGAGTCGCTCGATGCCCAGATCGTGGTCCTCGGCACCGGCGACCCGGCGATCGAGCGGGCTCTGGCCGAAGCGATCGCCCGCTACCCCGGCCGGGTCGGGGTGATGTTCGGATTCGAGGAGGCGCTGGCTCATCAGATCATGGCAGGTGCCGATGCCGTCATGGTGCCATCGCGCTTCGAGCCGTGCGGCCTCACCCAGCTATCGGCCCAGCGCTACGGCGCGATCCCGCTGGTATCCGCGGTCGGTGGTCTGGTCGACACCGTGATCGATGCGAATGCCGTGGCACTCGGCGCGGGGGTGGCCACCGGGCTCCAGTTCGCGCCGGTCACCGCTGCCGGACTGCGCGATGGCATACGCCGTTGCGCCGCCTTGTTCCCCGATCGTGCGGTCTGGCAGCAGATCCAGCGCAACGCGATGGCGCTCGACGTCTCCTGGGCCGCGCCGGCACGACGCTACGCATCGCTCTATCGTCAGCTCGCACAATCCCGCCCGGGCAAATGAGGGATTACAGCATATCGAGAATGCCGAAACAGGATGTCGCGCGGCCCCGGTGCGGTGCCATGGTCACTGCGGCATCGATCCCGCGCGCACGATGGGCGGCGGCAATCGCCGCCAGTGTCCGCACCGCCGCGTCGTGCTCTGCGGCCATGGCGCGTTGCGCCAAAGCGACGTGCCCCGGTCGCTGACAGACGGACGCGATATCCGCCTCGCGCCGGAGCCTCGCCGCCCGCGAATCGGCTTCGCGCGCGCGAAGGCAGAGCCGTATCGCCTCGGCCATCGCGGCACGGTGAAACCGGGCCAGTTCGGCCTGAGCGTCCGCCGGGTGATGCCGCGATAGACGATCGATCAACGCGTTGCCTTCGATCTCACCGGATTCGATCGAATCGAAGGGCAGCATGTCCAGACCATGGCGCTCCGATAATTCATCGACGAACAGCACATCGGGCTCGATTGCAATCAGGGTGTCGAGGTCCGGGCGGGACATTTCCACCGGAAAGCGCACGACATTATCGGCAGGATAATCGGATAAGAGGGTCATTTGATCAAATTCTCCTATCTTAATGGTTTTGTTAATTCAGTCCGTCATTAAATATTTGGAACAATGGCGACGCATCCATTTTGATGGGCGCGCAGTTATACCGCGCCGGTCATCTTTACATAAGGTCCGAAACTATACACTGTGACGCGGATCACGGAATAGCCAAGCCGGATGTGGCTGTCGCCTGAACCCTATTCGGCCGGCATCGTGGTGATGCGGCGCGCGCGGCGCTTGCCGAACCCCGAGAGCGCCAGATAGATCACCGGCGTGGTGTAGAGCGTGAGCGCCTGGCAAACAATCAACCCGCCGATCACCGCAATCCCGAGCGGGCGGCGCAGCTGTTCGCCGGTACCGACCGCGAAGGCCAGAGGCAAGGCACCGAGCATCGCCGCGATCGTGGTCATCATGATCGGGCGGAAACGCTCGACGCAGGCGGCGCGGATTGCATCCACCGGCCCCATATTGCCGGTGCGCTCGGCATTGAGCGCGAAATCGACCAGCATGATGCCGTTTTTTTTCACGATCCCCATGAGCAGGAACACCCCGATCACCCCGATCACCGACAGAGGCGTGCCGGTGATCAGCAAAGCCAGCAGCGCGCCGACGCCCGCCGAAGGCAGGGTCGACAGGATCGTGAGCGGCTGGCTCAGACTTTCATACAGCACGCCGAGCACGATATAGATCGCAACGATCGCGGCAAGGATCAGCAACGGCTCGGTCTGGAGCGATTTGAGGAAGTACTTGGCATTGCCACCGAACTGGATTTTCACCGTGTCGGGCAGCGGCAGTTCGGCGATCGCCGCCTTCACCTTCGCGACCGCAGGGCCGAGCGAACTCCCCTTGGCGATATTGAAACTGATCGTTCCTGCCGGCTCGCCGTCGAGATGCGTCACCGACAGGGGCGCGGTGGTGCGGGTGTAGGTTGCAACCTGGTCGAGCGGCACCGGCCCCTTGCTGCCGGCGACGAAAATGTGGCTGAGATTGCTCGGCGAACGATCAAGGTCGGCAGGGACTTTCATCACCACCTCGTACTGGTTCTGCGCCTCATAGATCCTTGAGATCTGCTGCTGCGCAAAGGCGTTCTGCAACACCCCGTCGATCGCCGCGATCGAGACCCCGAGCCGTGCTGCGGCGTTGCGGTTGATATCGATCATGATCTCGGTCTGAGCCTTGTTCTGATCGGTCGAGATATTGTCGATGTCCTTGAGCGTCCGCAACTTCGTCTCGATCTGCTGGGTCACGGTATCCAGCCCGTCGAGCGACGTATCGATCACCGAGAAACTGTATTCGCCGCCATTCGATTGTCCACCGAAAAAAATATCCTGCGCCACCTGCATGTTGGTCGAGATGCCGGGAATATGCGCGAGCTTCTTCTGCAACTGAACGATCACGTTCTGCGCCGAGATGTTGCGCTGATCGAGCGGCTTGAGCCCGATGAACATGGTGCCGCGATTGGCCGAGGAAAATCCGTTCGCGACCCCGATGCGCGATGTCGTGGTCGCCACCGCCGGATTGGCATCGATCACCTTGACCACCCGCGCCTCAAGCCGCTGCATCCGCTGGAACGAAACATCCGAGGGTGCCAGCGTCTGCGCGATGATCAGCCCGGTATCCTCCTCCGGGATGAAAGCCTTGGGGATTTTCATGTAGAGAAAAATGGTCAGCACGATGGTCAGGAAAAAACTCGCGAGCATCAGCCAGCGGTGATCAAGCGCCCAGTCGAGGCTGCGGACATAGGCGGCGAGGCT
>JAQTXO010000091.1 GCA_028688765.1 Acidiphilium sp.
TCGCCGGTGATCACCGATGGCGACACGACGGGGGCCGAGACCGGGGCGATCAGCGAATATATCATCGAGAAATATGGCGAGGGCCGCCTGATCCCGCCGCCCGGCACCGATGACCGGCGGCGCTATACCTACTGGCTGCACTACGCCGAGGGTTCGGCCATGCCGTATCTGGTGATGAAGCTGATCTTCACCGAAATGCCGAAACAGGGCCCCCGGATCGTCGCGCCTTTGCTGCGCATGATCGGCAATCAGGTCGGCGAGAAATTCCTCGATCCGAATATCGCGACCCATATCCGGTTCTGGGAGGACAGCTTGGCCAACATGCTCTGGTTCGCCGGACCGGAGTTGACCGGTGCTGATATCATGATGAGCTTTCCGGTCGAGGCCGCCAATGCGCGCGGCGCGCTGCGGGGCAATTTCCCGCGGATCAACGCCTTCCTTGCGGCGGCCCATGCCCGCCCGGCCTATCAGCGGGCGCTGGCGAAAGGCGGACCCTACCCCTACGCCTGAACCCGACCGAGACGGCGGCACCGCCGACGATCAGGACAGCGGCGGCGAGGATGGTGAGCGACAGGGGCGATCGTCCCGTCGCGATCAGCAACGCCGTCGATAAAAGCGGCGCGGCATAGGAGAGCGTTCCCAGAAGGGCGAGATCGCCGTGCTTGGTCGCGTCGTCCCACGCGAAGAAGGCAAGCCCGACCGGTCCGATTCCGAGGCCGAGCAGGGCGAGCCATTGCAGGTCATCGGGGGCGACGGTCGGCTCGCTCGCGAGATGAACGATCAACCCGGCAACGGCGACGACCCCGCAGACCCCGGCGATCAGGTCGCTCGGCACGTCGCTGATCGTGCGATTGACCACCGAATAGAGCGCCCAGACGAAGGCGGCGGCGAGGGCGCAGAGGTAGCCGAGGGTGGAACCAGTGATCGCCGATGCCGCCGCACCCTGCAGGATCAGGATGGTGCCGGCGAGTCCCATGAGTGCGCCGGCGACGTGCCTGAGATGGAGCCGCCCGCCCGGCAGGAAAGCGGCGAAGATCACGATCAGCAGCGGCCAGAGATAGGCGATCAACCCGGCCTGTGCGGGCGGCGCATGGTCGAGCGCGGTGAAATACAGCGCGTGGTAGGAGAATAATCCGATCGCGCCGATCGCCCAGGCGCGCGGTGCCTGACGGAGCTGGCCGAGCCGCCCCCGCGATGCGAGCACGAGGAGACCCGCCGTGCTCGCCACCGCGAAACTGATGGTCAGGGTTTCGAACGGCGGGATTCCCCGCGTGGTCACCGAGAGCAGGGCCAAACTGGACCAGAGCAGGATGGCGATGACGCCGGTTGCCGTGGCGCGTGCGGCCCGGCTCAGAGGCGGCATGACGCCCGGAAGGTCACCCGCAAAGCGCCTGCCTCGCCGCGCGATACTCGGCGATCAGCCGTTCGACCCGGATGCGGGCCGGCACCACCGCATCGATCGCGCCGATCCCCTGGCCCGAACCCCAGATATCCTTCCATGCCTTGGCCTTGGCACCTTCATGGAAATTCATCGCCGAGGCATCGCTTTGCGGCAGGGCATCGGGGTCGAGCCCGGCGGCGAGAATGCTGGGGCGCAGATAATTGCCGTGCACCCCGGTGAACAGATTGGTGTAGACGATGTCGCCGGCACCGCCATCGACGATCGCCTGCTTGTAGGGCGTCGAGGCATTGGCTTCGTCGGTCGCGATGAAGGCCGAGCCGATATAGGCGAAATCCGCCCCCATCGCCTCCGCCGCCAGCACCGAGCGCCCGGTCGCGATCGCGCCCGACAGCGCCAGGGGGCCGTCGAACCAGGCGCGGATTTCCTGCACCAGCGCGAAGGGCGAGATCGTCCCGGCATGGCCGCCGGCACCCGCCGCCACCGCGATCAGCCCATCGGCGCCCTTCTCGATCGCCTTGTGGGCGAAGCGATTATCGATGATGTCGTGTAGCACGATGCCGCCATAGGAATGGACCGCCGCATTGACCTCCGGCCTTGCGCCGAGCGAGGTGATCACCAGCGGCACGCGATGCTTCACGCAGAGTTCGAGGTCGCGTTCGAGCCGCGCATTCGAGCGGTGGACGATCTGGTTGACCGCGAACGGGGCGGCGGGCCGGTCGGGGTTGGCCTTGTCCCACGCGGCGAGCGCCTCGGCGATTTCGGCGAGCCAGTCATCGAGCATCGCCTCGGGTCGCGCGTTGAGCGCGGGAAACGAGCCGACGATGCCGGCGGTGCATTGCGCGATCACCAGAGCCGGGTTCGAGAGGATGAACAGCGGTGAGCCGATCACCGGAATCGCCAGACGGTTCCGTAACGACGGGGGAATGCTCATCCCCCGTCTCTGCCGCCGGTTTCCCTAAACGTCAACTACTCCCGATCAGGATGCCGACACCGAACACGATCGCCCCACCCAGCGCCACCTGCATCGCGGCGCGGACCGGCGAGGTATCCATGTAATGGGCGCGAATCCACGAGATCACCGCGAGTTCGATCACCACCACGCCCACCGCCAGCGCCATCGCGATCCTGAAATCGGGGATCAGGAAGGGCAGCGTGTGGCCGATGCCGCCGAGCGTGGTCATGACCCCGGTGATGACCCCGCGCATGATCGGCGAGCCGCGCCCGGTCAGGCTGCCATCGTCCGACAAGGCTTCGGCGAAGGCCATCGAGATGCCGGCACCGAGCGAGGCCGCGATGCCGACGATGAAGGCATCCTGCGGCCGGTCGGTCGCGAAGGCGGCGGCGAAGACCGGCGCGAGGGTGGAGACCGAACCGTCCATCAGCCCGGCGAGACCCGGCTGGATGTAGCGCAGCACGAAGTTGCGCCGCGCGGTATCGTCCTCATGGGAGACCACGGTCTGCGGCAGGTTTTCCTCGGTCAACTGGTCGGCGATGCGCTCGTGGCCGGCCTCGGCCTCGGCGAGATCACCCAGCAGCTTGCGGATCGAGGGGTCGGAACTGCGGCTGGCGGCGAGGCGATAGAACCGCGCGGTTTCGACCTCCATGCTCTCGGCGAGCTTGCGGACATCCTTGATCGAGGGCTTGGGCAGTTGCCAGACGGTTTTGCGATGGAGAAACCCGCGCACGTCGTGGCGGCGGATCAGGGGGATGTGATCGCCGAATTTTTCCTGGAACAGGTCGATCAGGCGGCGGCGATGCTCGCTCTCCTCCGCCGCCATGTCGAAGAACACCTTGGCCGAGCCGGGGAAATCGGCGTGCAGGCTTTCGGCGATATCCATGTAGATCCGGCCGTCCTCCTCCTCGGCGCCGATGGCGAGGGCGAGGATTTCACGTTCGTTGAGTTCTGAGAAATTTCGCATTGCGGCAAAATGCAGTCGTCGCGAGGATTGGTCAAGATTTCGGTTTTATTTGATAGTTATTCGCATTCGCAGATCGAAGTTTGGTCGATCCCGGCACACTTGCACCGTCGCCGAAACCCTGCATGATCCACCCATGAGTGCAACGACCCTGCCGAGCCGGACCGAGATCGACCCCACCCCCTGCACCTGCGGCTCCGGATTGCGGGCCGTGCGGTGCTGCCGGCTGACCAGTGCGGGATTGCCCGACCCTGCTAATCACTCTGTTCTCGATCCGTTGCTGGAGACGGCGCGCACCGCCCGCACCGCCAACCGCAACCGCGAGGCCGAGCGACATTTGCTGCAATTGCTCGATCTCGCCCCCCACCACCGCGAAGGACTTCGCCTCCTGTTCGAGATACGCCGGGGCGAGGGGCGGATGGCGGCGGCGGAGGCGCTGATCGCGCGGATTGCGGCGTTGCCGCCCGATGTCGCGGCGGCGCATGTCCAGCACGCGCAACTGCTGATCAATCAGGGCCGCCACGCCGAGGCCGAAGCGCCGTCCCGCCGCGCCGCCACGCTGATGCCGCGCGACCCGACCATCCAGCACATCCTCGGGATCGTGTTCACCGAGACCGGGCGGCTCGCTGCCGGGGAACGCCACTACCGGATGGCGCTGGCCTTCGGCGACGGGCGGGATGCCGCGTTGCTCGGCAACCTCGCCTGGAACCTCCGCCAGCAGGGACGGCTCGACGAAGCCGCAGCCACCTACGAGGCCACGCTGGCGCTGCGGCGCGAGAATGCGCGCGGCCTTGCCGGTTATGCCCAGGTCGAGGCCGGGCGTCTGCGGCTCGATGCGGCCGAGGCGCTGCTGAACGAGGCGAGCGGGCTTGCCCCGTCCGACCGGATGATCGCGGTGCTGGCGGCGCTGACCCGGCTGCATCGCAACGATCCCGAGGCGGCGCTCGCGCGGATTGAGGCGACGGCGGCGGCGATCGCGCCGCAATCGCTGGTCGCGACCGAATATGCGGCAAAGGGCCAGGCACTGGAGCGGCTCGGTAGATATGACGAGGCTTGGGCGTCCTATGTCGCGGGGCGGAATTTCCAGCGCGAGCGGGCGAAGCGTGCGTTCGATCCCGCGCCGATCGCCTCCCGCCTCGCCGCGGTGAAATCGCTGTTCATGGCCGACCGGCTCGCCGGACTTGGTCGGCCCGGGCCGATCGCCGGGGCGGCAACGCCGGTTTTTCTGCTCGGGACGCCGCGCGCCGGGACATCGCTGCTCGAACAGATGCTGATGCAGAGCCCCGCGATCGACCCGGCGGATACCCGCGCGCCTTTGCCGGAGCTGTCGCGGCTGCTGCCGGCACTGGTCAGCGGCTTCGGCGGCGAGGCGCTCGGGTTTCCCGAGGCGCTGCTCGCGACCGCCGCCGGCGAGCAGCGCGACATTCTGCCGATGCTCGCGAACCGCTATCAGGCCCTGCTGCGCGCTGCCGGTGCGACGACCGGGGAGACCCGTTTCGTGACCGATCGCAACCCCGATCTGCCCTGGCTGCTCGGGTTCGCCGCCGCGCTGTTTCCGCTGGCGCCGGTGATCCATGTGATCCGCCATCCGCTCGACGCGCTGGTTTCGGCCTTCGCGCAGGACAAGCTCTACGAGGGCAATGCCGGGGTGACGCTGCGAGGCATCGCCACCCTGTTCGATGCCCAGATGAGCGCGATCGGGCAGGTTCGAGGCCAGACCACGCTGCGCTACCTGCCGGTGCGCTACGAGGATCTG
Organism: Acidiphilium sp.; assembly: GCA_028688765.1. Classification (GTDB taxonomy): domain Bacteria; phylum Pseudomonadota; class Alphaproteobacteria; order Acetobacterales; family Acetobacteraceae; genus Acidiphilium; species Acidiphilium acidophilum. The sequence continues at coordinate 5,075 of JAQTXO010000091.1, forward strand.
GTGCGCCGCCCGGCGGCGACGCTGCAATCCGTGCTCGATTTCATCGGGATGGCGGCGGATGCGGGCGAATTGCTCGCCGCCCCGCCGCGCGCGGTGCCACGGGTGCCGGCGCATCGCGCGGTGCAGCGCACAGCGCATGAGGAGGCGGTGGGCCGGTATCGGCGGTTCGGCGATGTGTTCGGCGAGGCGATGCCGCTGCTTTCGCCCTGGATCGCGCAACTCGGATACGGCGAGCAGCGGGACCTTGCGGCATGAGCGGTGCCGCGGGGGTGAAGGTCACTTTGGGCGAAGTGCTGAACGAGATCAGCGCCTATGAGCGCGATGGCCGGCTGGAAGATGCCGAGGCACTGGCCGAACGGGTGTTGCAGGCCGCACCCGAGCATCCGCACGTGCTGCATCTGTCCGGGATCGTTGCGTACCGGCGCGGCAAGATCCCGCTCGCGATCGAGCGGATGGAGAAATCGCTCGAACTTTCGCCGGGCGTCGCGGTCTATCCGCGCAATATGTGCGAGATCTATCGGGGGGCCGGGCGGCTCGACGATGCGCTGCGCATGGCCGAGCGGGCGGTGGAACTCGCCCCCGAGGATAGCCGGGCTCATTTCAATCATGCCCTGATCTGCTACGAGCGCCGCGAACTCGATGCCGCGCTGGCGGCGGCGGACCGGTCGATCGAACTGGACCCCGCGTTTCCCGAGGCGCATTTCGAACGGGCCGAAGTGTTGCTGCTCGGCGGGCGGCTCGCCGAGGGCTGGGAGAGCTACGAGTGGCGGTTCAAGCTGAAACAGGCCGAGGGCATGCTGCCCAAAACCGACAAGCCGCAATGGGACGGCAGCCCGCTGCCCGAGGGCAGGCTGCTGATCGTGGCGGATCAGGGGTTCGGCGACTGCATCCAGTTCGGGCGCTACATTCCCTGGGCCGCCGAGCGCGCGCCGAAGCCGGTGCTCGCGTGCAGCGGCGACCTCGTGCCGATTTTGCGCCAGATTCCGGGGCTGGGGCGCATCGTGACGCGCTGGGAGACCACCGGGGAGTTCGACGCCTATATGCCGCTGTCGGGCATGCCGCGCCTGGCCGGGACGACGCTGGAGACGATTCCCGCCACGATCCCGTATCTGCATCCCGATCCCGCGAAAATCGCGGCGTGGCGGCAGCGGATCGAGGCGCTGACCCCGCAGGGCAAAAAGCGCGTCGGGCTGGTCTGGGCCGGGCGGCCGACCCACAAGAACGACCGCAAACGGACCGTGAAACTCGAACAATTCGCGCCGCTGTTCGGGCGCGGGGACATCGCGATCGTCACGGTGCAGAAGGGCGACCAGATCGCGCAGGTCGGCGGCTATTTCGGGACGGCGCCGCTGGTCAATCTCGGGCCGAGCATCCATGATTTCACCGATACGCTGGCGATATTGCAGAGCCTCGACCGGCTGGTGACGATCGATACCTCGGTCGCGCAGCTTGCCGGGGCATCCGGCGTGGCGACCTCGGTGATCCTGCCCTATGCGCCGGACTGGCGCTGGCTGCTCGACCGGGACGACACGCCCTGGTATCCCTCGCTGCGGCTGTATCGCCAGCAGCGGCCCTATGAGTGGGCGGGCGTGATCGAACGTCTGGCCGCCGCGCTTTGACGTTCCGGATCGGATGACGATGGGCAGATCGATGTTTCATGCGCGGATTGTGGCTTGCGCGATGCTGGCGGGGGCGGTGTTCGCGCTGCCGGCTTACGCCTCCGGCACGACGCTGACGCTGTATTCGCGGCTGAGCTACGCCCCGGCGGTGGCGGCGGCGTTCACTCACAGGACCGGGATCAGGATCAGGTTGCGGCGCCCGCCGCCGGCCGGGTTGATGGCGCGGATGATCGCGGAAGGGCATCGGCCGCGCTGGTCGCTCGCGTGGTTCTATGGTGCCGCCAGCGCGATCACGCTCGACCGGCGGGGGCTGCTGGCGCACGGGATTCCGATACCGGAGGATCTGACGCCGCAGGCCCGCCGGGTGGCACCCGCGGACGGCGCGTTCGTGCCGACCGGACTGACCCTTGCCGCCGTGCTCGTCGCCCCGCGGGCCGCGCCCTTCGCACCTCCGGCGAACTGGACCGACCTCGCCAAGCCGGCCTATCGCGGGCTTGCGGGGATCAACGATCCGATGACGTCCGATCAGAGCGTCGCCGCCGTGATTTCCCTGCTGCATGCCGGTGGCGGCTGGCCCGGCGGCAGGGAGTTCGTGGTGCGGCTGCATCAGGCTGGGTTGCACATCTATACCGATACCGCGACCACCCTGGCGGCGCTGCGGAGCGGGGCGATCCAGCTCGCGATCGTGCGCGGGTCGGCGGGGTATCATTACGCCGATCACATCGACCGGTCGCTGCGGGTGATCGTGCCGCAGCCGGCGACGCTGCTGCCTGCGGTGATCGCGATGGCTCACGGCCTCGATGGCGCGCGGCGATCCGCTGCGCTGTCGTTCATCGCGTTTGCGGAGTCGCCTGCCGGGCAGCGTATCGCCCGCGCCCGGAGGGGGGATGATGCGGCATTCCAGCCTGCGGTGAAGGATGCGGCGGTGCCGGATGATACCGCGATGCCGGCCACCGACGAGCTCGACCCGCAACACTGGGCGGGGCGGCAGGCCGCGATCGTTGCCTGGTTCTCCACGGCGATCGTCGGGCCGAGCCTGTAGGGCGGCGCGGGGCCGGGCATGTCCGACATTTCGGTGATCGTTGCGAGTTTTCTGACCGCCGGGCTCGAATGGGTCGAAGCCTTCACCATCGTGCTCGCGGTAGCACTCGCGATCGGCTGGCCGCGCGCGACCGCAGCCGCCGGTGCCGCGCTGGCGGTGCTGGCCCTGCTTACGCTGTTCGGGGCGCGGGCGGTCGATTCCATTGCGGATCTGCGGATCGTGCAATTTGTCGTCGGGGTGTTTCTGACGCTGTTCGGCATGCGCTGGCTCGCGAAAGCGATCGCCCGGACCGCCGGGTTGAAGCGTCGGCGCGATGAGGCGGCGGCATTCGCGAGGGTTTCGGGGACGCTGGCGGCGACCGCGTCGCACGGCGCGATGCTGGTGGCGTTTCAGGGCGTGCTGATCGAGGGGCTGGAGGTCTGGTTGATCGTGGTCGCGCTCGGCACCCAGACCGGCCGCACCGCTGTCGCTGCCGGGGCGGCACTTGCCGCGCTCGGCACGGTGATGGCGGCGGGCATCATTCTGCGCGCACCGCTCTCCCGCGTGCCGGAGACCGCGATCAAATATCTGGTCGGCTGCGCCATTCTCGCGTTCGGCACCTACTGGATGCTGACCGCGATGGGTTATGTCTGGCCGATCGGGGACTACGCCTTGCCGGTGTTGATGACGGGTTATGCTCTGGGCGGACTTGTGGCGGTGCGCGCGCTCATGCGGCTCACCCGATGAAAAAGCTGATCCAGATCCTGCTCGGGGACGCCCCGACCCTTGCCTGGGTCGCCGGCACGATCCTGCTCGCCAACCGCCTGCTGGGCGGCCCCTGGCATGAGGTGACCGGCTTGCTGGTTCCCCTCGCGCTGCTGCTCGGCGTCGCACTGCTCGCCCGGCGCTGAGCCCGCGCGCCGAGTTGCTTCGCCCGGAGGCTTTGCCTATAAGCCCGTCGAGACGGAGAGGTGCCGGAGTGGTCGATCGGGACGGTATCGAAA
>JAQTXO010000092.1 GCA_028688765.1 Acidiphilium sp.
GCATCAGCGGCAGCGCCTCGGTCACGATCATCTCGGCCCGCGCGGGGGCCACCGGCAGGTCGATCCCGATGCCCCGCAGCAGCGCCCCCGATTGCGGCCCCGCCGCGACCACAAGCAGATCGCAGCCGATCGTCCCGTCCCTCGTCCGCACCCCGACCGCGCGGCCCTGCGCCATCTCGATCCCCAGCACCGGCACATGCTGCGCGATCCGCGCCCCATGATCCTGCGCCGCCCAGGCGTAGGCCTGCACCGTCCGCTGCGGATTGGCCTGACCGCCGGTGAGGATATGCACCCCGCCGATGTGCCGGTCCCCGGCCAGCGGCACCGCGTCGCGCACCTGCTGCGGGTCCATCATGTCCGCCCGATAACCGAGCCCGGCCAGTATCCGCTGCATCCGCCGATATCGCGCCATCTGGTCCTCGGTCATCGCGATCACGATCCGCTCGGGCCGATACTCGGTCGGATAGCCGAGCAACTGATCCATCAGCGGCCACAGCCTCTGCTCCTCATGAAACAGCGGGCTCTGGTAATGGGTCGCCCCGCCGCCATTCCGGCTCGAGGCCTCGTAGCCGATCACTCCCTTGTCGAGCACCAGCACGTCCACCCCGTCGCGCGCCAGCCACCACGCGGCACTCAGCCCGGTCACCCCCGCGCCGATAATGACGACCGCAGCCCCTTTCATAAATGCATGTCCCCGGCGATGTATTCGGCCTCGCGCGCCGTGCCGATCTCGTCATACGGCACCCACTGGCTCACGATCCCGAACCACACATCCCACCCCTCCCGGCTTGCCGCGTCATCCGCCGCCGCCAGCGCGGCGAGGCTCAGCGGCCGCACCGGCGCGCGATACCCCGCCCGGTTGACCGCGCCGATCTCCACGTTCGCCCCGATCGCCAGCAGCATCGCCACCTGCTCGCGGCACCGCCTTGCCTGGCACGGCCCCATCGAAACCCGGGTGAGCCGCTTCATCTGGTCGTGATCAGGCGGCCCGTCGCCGAGCAGCGAGGCATAATCCCGCGCCGCCATCGCCTCGGAGTCCGCGCCGAGATAGCGGGGGGGATTGAGCGCGAAGACATCGCCCCGCGTCACCTCCTCGCAGGTGCAGGCCAGCACGTCGCTGCCACCGGTGTCGAGCAGGGCGCGCATCCACTCCATCCGGTAGGCAAGCCCGCCCGGTTCATCGACCCCGGCGCATTCCCCCGCGACACTGATCGCCGCGAGCGAGGTCTGCCCCGCAACCTGCACCGGCACGTAGCCGCCGCGATCGGGATCGAGCGCGAGTTCGGCCCCCAGCACGTCGAGCAGATCGACCTGCGGCACCAGCCCCAGTGCCAGACATACGGTGTCGCATTCGATCCGCACGACCGTCCCGCCCGCCACCGGGATCACCCGCAGCGCCACCACCCCGTCGGACGTGGTCTCGGCCAGCAGCGGCACCTCGCCGCATCTGATCGCGACCCCGCGCGCCCGGACCGCCGCCACCAGCTCGGCCGGCCCCTGCGGCGCGTCCCGCACCTCGATCAGCGCGGCCACGGCAACCCCATGATCCAGTGCGAGCAGCGCGGTTTCCAGCGCGAGCCGCCCGGAGCCAAGGATCGTGACCACCCGCCCCGCGAAGGCCGCATAGCGAACCAGCAGGGCATGCAGCCCTTGCGCGCCGATCACGCCCGGCTGATCCGATCCGGCGAACGACACCACCAGATCCCGCGCCCCGGTCGCGATCACCGCACGGCCATAGCCGCATAAAAACGAACCGGTCTCGGTCGCCAGCCCGGCGATCGGGCAGGGCAGCACCTGCAATCCCGGCCCAGCGACCCACAGGCCCCAGACGCTGGTGTTGAGCATCACCTCGACCCCCGCCTCGAAGGCCGCCTCCAGCCCCGGCATCGCCCCGGCCACCTGCTCGGTCATCCGCGCCGGGTTGCCGAGCGCCGCCGTCGCGCGCCCTCCGAACAGATACGGCACATCGAGCCCCGCCATCGCCGTACTCACCGGATGCTCATCGACCAGCAGAACCGTTGCCCCCGAAGCAGAAGCCGCCAACGCCGCCGCGATCCCGGCGGGGCCGGCACCGACCACCAGAACATCGACGACCCGATCGGGTCGCTTCAGCTTGCCGACCGCGCCGTGCGGATCGAACGGGTGATCGGCGCGCATCTCACCATCCATGAATCATATCCTTTCCAGCGCCTGTTCCAGATCACCGATGATATCCGCCTCGTGCTCGATCCCGACCGAGAGCCGGATGGTCGCATCGCTCACGCCGGAGGCTTCGCGCCGCGCTTTCGGGACCGAAAAATGCGTCGTCGTCGCGGAATGGCAGATCAGGGTTTCGGTGCCGCCCAGACTGACCGCGAGGCGCAGCACCCTGAGCGCATCGAGCATCCGGAACGCTTCGGCCTCACCGCCCTTGATGTCGAACACGAAGGTCGATCCCGCCCCGGCGCATTGACGCTGGAAGGTCGCGCGCGCGGCACTGCCTTCGGGCAGAAACCCGGCATAGGTCACCCGCGCGACTTTCGGGTGATCGCGAAGAAACCGTGCCACGGCTTCGGCGTTGCGCCCCGCCCGTTCGGTGCGCAGCCCCATGGTCTCCAGCGAGCGCAGCAGCAGCCAGCACCCGTGCGGATCGAGATGCGTGCCCATCAGCGTCCGCATCTTGCGCAGCGGCTCGACCAGGGCGAACCGCCCCGAAACGCTGCCGCCAAGCAGGTCGCTATGCCCGCCCGCGTATTTGGTCAGCGAGGTCATGCAGAGATCCGCGCCCTGTTCCAGCGGGTTCTGCAACAGCGGCCCCATGAAGGTGTTATCCACCACGACCAGCGGTGCGGCCCTCTGCTGCAACTCCAGCCGCCGGGCGATCCGGGCGATCAGCGCGATATCGGCGATCCCGGCCAGCGGGTTCGACGGGGTTTCGACCCAGATCACCCCGAGCCGGCCATGCGCCAGCGCCCGGTCGACCGCAGCGGAAATCGCGGCTTCATCGACCGCATCGCCGATCGGAAACGCCTTCACTCCGTGGACCGGCCCCATCAGATTGTTCAGCAGCCCATCGGTGCCGCCGTAGAGCGGGCTGGTATGCACCACGCTTTCGCCCGGCCGCACCAGCGACAGCAGGGTGGTCGAAATCGCCGCCATGCCCGAGTTGAACACTGCACATGCCTCGGCGCGATCGAGCGCCGCCATCCGTTCCTGGAGCATCTGCAGGTTCGGGTGATCGAGCCGCGCGTAGATATAGCCTTCATCCGGACCCGACTCCGGGGCGCGACCGGCCAGATAGCCTTCATGGGCGGTTCTGGCGTGAAGCGCATCGCGATAGACGAAGGTGGAGGTCAGATAGATCGGCGGTTTGGCGGCGCCATGATGCGCGGCGGGGTGATATCCCGCGCCGACCGCGATCGTGTCGGGGTGCGGGCGATCCGCCATCATTCGGCGGCCAGGATCGGGCGCTGGCCGGTGACGACGGCGTGGGGGATCGGTGACGCGAGCTGAGCCGCGATCTGAGCCGCGAGCTGGGCTTTGACCTGGGCCGCGTACCAGTCGACGAAGCGGATCGCGAGGGATTCCGAAATCTCGCTGTACGGTCCGGGCTGATAGCCGAGGGAATTGACCCCGCGCTGGTTGGTCTCGACCAGATCGCGATCCTGCAGATTGGTTTCGTTCCAGACATTGACCAGATCGTCCACCGTGTAATCGACGCCTTCGACCGCGTCCTTGTGGACCAGCCATTTGGCGAGCACGATGGTCTCCTCCGGGGCGACCGGCAGGGCGATGAACATGAAGGTGAAATCGCCCAGCGCGTGGCAGAAACTATGCGGCTCCAGCGCCCAGCGCATCGAGCCGACATCGCCGCCATTGATGGCGCACATCGGCTTCCTGACGCAGGGCTGGCCATCGAGGGTGATCGAGGCGTTGCCCTCGCGCAGGGCAAAGCGCGAGGCCTGCCACCATGCGCCTTCGACCGGCGCGCTCGGCAGGCCCAGCGCTTCCATCCGCTCCTGGAAGTTCTGGATGTTGACCCGCTCGGAGCTGAGGAAATTGCCCCGCGCATCGGTCGGGAACGAGACCGAGAGTTCCGGGTGGCGCGCCGAGCAATGATAGCACTCCCGCGCGTTTTCCATCACCAGTTTCCAGTTGCCGCGCTCGACCAGCGTGGCCTGGGCCGCGACTTTGGCGTTCAGCATGTCGTGCGGCGCCAGCATCGGCGCGACCTTGTCGTGGAAGGCGGTGAAATCGGGCGCGTCGTCCGCGAGGCACACGTAGAGCGTCCCCGCGACGGTGCGGACATGGATGGGTTTCAGCCCGTGCTCCGATTTGTCGAAATCGCGCGGCATCCGGCCCGCGCCGCGCAGGGCGCCGTGATCGTCGTACATCCACTGGTGGTAGGGGCACATCATCCGCTCGGCGGTGCCGCAGCCATCCGGCAGGATCTGGGCGCCGCGATGACGGCAGGAGTTGAAAAACCCGCGCAACACCCCGTCCATCCCGTGCCACACCACGATGGGGCTGCGACCGATCGTGAGGGCGAGGTAGCTCCCCGGTGCCGCGACCTCCACCTCGAAGCCGACCATCAGCCAGGAGCGGCCGAAAATCTCGCGGAGATCGAAGTCGAAAATCGCCGGATCATTGTAGAACGCCCCCGGCAGACTATGGCCGGGCCGCCGCCTTTCCAGTAAGTCGCCGATCTGTGCGAAGGTCGCCTGCTGGTCGAGCATGATTGGTCTCCAAGATGCGTCTCAAATTAGAGGTCGCGTCGCCGTGAGGGCAAATCGCATTTGCGCATAAGCCCATCACTTTCTGCGGGTTCCGCGGGGCGATTGGCCGTATGCAACTCGCATGTCGCATGCATGCAAGACGTGACCATGGGCGACATGATGCTTAGTATCGCGCGACCGCCCGGAGATGGCGGCGTTCCAGGGATATCAAACCAGCGCGGATCGGTGACCAGACTCTGTGCATCCAGGAGGCGAAAATGAAAAATCTGACCGTCGTTACGGCTTTGGCTTCAAGCTTTGCGTTTGCGGCGCTCGCCATGGGGACCGCACGGGCGGTTGAACCGCCAAGCTGCAGGACCATCACCATGGCGAATATCGGCTGGACCGACAATGCGGTGCAGAACGCGGTATTCACCCAACTTGCCGAAGGTCTCGGCTACAAGGTGAAGACCAATCTCTATTCCCTTCAGGTCATGTATGCCGGGATGAAGGACAACAAGATCGACGTCTTTCTCGACAACTGGACCCCCTCGCAGGACAAGACCACCGCGCCCTATCTCAAGGAGAAGGCGATGCAGGTGATCGGGCCGGATCTCACCGATGCCAAATACACGCTGGTGGTGCCGCATTATCTGTATGAGGAGGGCCTCAAGAGCTTCGCCGACATCCATAAATTCGGCAAGCAGCTGAATTACAAGATCTATGGCATCGAGCCGGGCAACGACGGCAACCAGCATGTCCTCGCCATGATCAAGGCGAACAAATTCGACCTCGGCAACTTCCATCTGGTGCAGTCGAGCGAGGCCGGGATGCTCTCGGAAGTGTCGCGCAAATATCCGAAGAAAAAGGCGATCGTGTTCCTCGGCTGGGAACCCGAGCCGATGAACGTGCAGTTCCACATCGATTACCTGTCGGGGGGGCATGAATATTTCGGGCCGGACGAAGGCAAGGCGACGATTTATATCAACACCCGCTACGGCTACGCCAAGGAGTGCCCGAATGTCGGCACCCTGCTGCATCATTTCAAACTGACGATCGATGATGAAAACAAAATGATGTACCAGGTGCAGGTCGATCACAAGGAAGCCTCTTCGGTCGCCGCCGCCTGGCTGAAGGCGCACCCCGACTGGGTGAAATCCACCCTCGCCGGGGTCACCACCATCGATGGCAAGCCCGGCGAGCCGGCGGTGATGAGCGCGCTGAAATCGAGCTGATCCTTATGTCTCCGCCCCGGCCGAACCGCCGGGGCGGCCCCGTGGCAGCCGGACGATTGCGGAGGCGCAGCCCATGAGCCTGTTGAGCCGACCCGAGAGATGGATCACCCACCACGCGATCCCGGTGGGAAACTGGTCGACCGATTTCGTCAATTTCATCAAGAACAATTTCCAGGGATTGTTCGACGCGCTCTCGAACGCCCTGGGGTTTCTGCTCGATTCGACCACCGAAATCCTCCACGCGGTGCCGGCGTTGATCCTGATCGTGATTTTCACGGCACTGACCTATATTTTCAAGAAATCATGGCGGCTCGCCCTGTTCGTGTTTCTCGCCCTGCTGTTCATTCTGAACCAGGGCTACTGGGACAGGACGCTCGAGACGATTTCGCTGATCGTTTATGCCACCATCGCCTGCATGGCGATCGGGGTGCCGATCGGCATTGCCGCCGCGCACCGGCCCGGCCTGTACCGGGTGATCCGGCCCGTGCTCGACATGATGCAGACCCTCCCGACCTTCGTGTACCTGATCCCGACGCTGGTGCTGTTCGGCCTCGGCAGCGTGCCGGGCCTGATTTCCGCGATCGTGTTCGTAGTGCCGACGCCGATCCGCCTGACCTATGTGGGGATCAGCAATGTGCCGCGCCCGCTGATCGAGGCCGGGCAGGCGTTCGGGGCGAGCCCGACGGAGTTGTTGTGGAAGGTCGAGATACCGGCGGCATTGCCGACCATCATGGCCGGGCTGACCCAGGTGATCATGCTGAGCCTGTCGATGGTGGTGATCGCGGCGCTGGTGGGTGCCGGTGGACTCGGGGAACCGGTGGTCGAGGCGATGGAGACGGTGCAGATCGGCAAGGGCTTCACCTCGGGCCTTGCGATCGTCATCGTCGCGGTCATTCTCGATCGGGTGTTTCGCCCGAACAAGGAGACCGGGGCGTGAGTTTCGCCGCGAAGTTCGAAAAGGTCGACATATTGTTCCCCGGCAGCGCGGATCGCGGGGCGCGGGGGCGAATGCAGGCGGCGCTGACGGCACTCGATGCGGGGCAGTCGCGCAACGACATCATCGCTTCGACCGGGATCGTGGTGGGGGCGGCGGATGTCAGTCTTGAGATCGAACAGGGCGAAATTTTCGTCATCATGGGCCTGTCCGGCTCGGGCAAGACCACGGTGCTGCGGGCGCTCAACGGGCTGAACCCGATCAGCCGGGGCCGCATCACGATCCGCCACGGCGACGAACTGGTCGATATGAGCAACCCGCCCGCCGCCACGCTGCGCCGCCTGCGCAACCGGGCGGTTTCGATGGTGTTCCAGCAATTTGCCCTGCTGCCGTGGCGCAGCGTGCGCCGCAACGTCGAACTCGGGCTCGAATTGCGCAAGATGCCGCAAGCCGAGATGCGCGCGGCGGTCGATCAGTGGCTGGAGCGGGTGGGGTTGCTGCAATGGGCCGACAAACACGCGAGCGAGTTGTCGGGCGGTATGCAGCAGCGGGTCGGGCTGGCCCGGGCGCTGGTGACGAACCCCGACATATTGCTGATGGACGAGCCGTTCTCCGCGCTCGATCCGCTCATCCGCAACAAATTGCAGGACGAACTGCTGCAATTGCAGCGCAGCGTGCAGAAGACGATCATTTTCGTGACCCATGATCTGGACGAGGCACTCAAGATCGGCAACCGCATCGCGATCATGAAGGACGGGCGGGTGGTTCAGGTCGGCAAGCCCGAGGACATCGTGCTGCGTCCCGCGACCGATTACGTCGCGGAATTCGTGGCGCATATGAACCCGCTCACCGCGATCCGCGCCGCCTCACTGATGCGCCCGCTCGAAGCACTGGAACGGCGGGACGGGGTCCCTCATTTCATCGACCGCGAGACCTACCGCTTCACCCTCGGTCCGGCGGGCGGGATTGATGCCGTGCATTGCGAGGGCGCGATGATTTCGATCCATCATGCGGCTGAAGGCATTGCCGCGCCGCGCGATGCGATCGGCGTGGTGACCTCGGAGCATCTGCTCAAGGATGTCGTCGATATCCGCCAGCAGACCAGCCGCCCCGTGCTGGTCCATGCCGAAGGGCGGATCGTCGGCTGCTGCGGCACGGCGGAAATTCTCGATGCGCTGACCCAGGCCGGACGAGCCGGCTATCAAGACCCGACCCCCCACTGACCGAGGCTGTGACTGCATGATACCCCGACCCTCCTTCATCGCCGGACAGGATCGGTGCGCACCCGGCGCCGCGACCTTCGAGGACGTCAACCCGGCGACCGGCGCGGTGCTCGCCACACTCGACATCGCCGATGCCGCCGCGATCGATGCCGCCGTTCTTGCCGCGAGCGACGCCCAGCGTGCGTGGGCCGCGACCCCGGCCGCCGAACGCGGACGCATCCTGCTTCGCACCGCCCGCCTGCTGCGCGACAATCTCGATCGGCTCGCGCGGCTGGAATCGGAGGATACCGGGCGGCCGATCAGCGAAACCCTCGCCGTCGATGTGATTTCCGGGGCCGAGTGCCTCGAATATTTCGGCGGGCTGGCCGGCACCATCGCGGGCGAGGCGATCGATCTCGGCCCCACCGCCTTCGGCTATACCCGGCGCGAGCCGATCGGCGTGGTCGCCGCGATCGGTGCGTGGAACTACCCGCTGCAGATCGCCTGCTGGAAAGCCGCGCCCGCATTGGTCTGCGGCAATGCGGTGATCTTCAAACCCGCGCCGCAAACCCCGCTCACCGCGCTCGAACTCGCCCGCATCTTTCAACAGGCCGGACTGCCGGAC
>JAQTXO010000093.1 GCA_028688765.1 Acidiphilium sp.
CCCTTCGACGCCTTCGGAATCCGCATCTTCCGATGCGGCGAACGCCATCTTTCCGTCGGGTGCCGGATCGTGCTTCGCCCTCATATCGCGAACCAGCCAGCCAACGGTCTCAGCCGCCCGCGCTTCCAGGAGCAGATCAGGTTCCGCCGCGTGGGCGAAGGCCAGCAACTCCAGGATCTGGGCATTGTCGTAGAGCATCTTTTCGAAATGCGGCACGAGCCAGGCGGCATCGGTCGAATACCTGGCGAATCCGCCCCCCAGATGATCGTAAATGCCGCCCTGCGCCATCCGCGCCAACATCAGCGCAACCGCCGCCCCGGCCTCGTGCCGCCCGGTCCGCGCGTATTCGCCCCACAGGAAGCGGAAGATCGGCGGATTAGGAAATTTCGGTGCGCCGCGCAGGCCGCCATCGTCCCAATCGACCATCCCGATGAAGCGCTCGGCGACCGTGTCGAGATCGCCCGGCACCAACTGACCCGGGGCTCCCGGTTCGGAATGGGCCATCACCCGGCGCATCAGTGTCGCGCCGCTCACCAGCAGCTTCTCCCGTTCGTTCGCCCACGCTTCGGCCACCCCGGTCAGAACCTGTCGGAATGACGGTCGGCCCCAGCGCGGCTCGGGGGGAAAATACGTGCCGCCGAAAATCGGTGCGCCATCGGGCGTCAGGATCATGGTGAGCGGCCAGCCGCCCTGCTCGCCCATCGCCTGGAGGGTGCTCATGTAGATACTGTCGAGGTCCGGGCGCTCTTCGCGATCGATCTTGATACTGACATAACGCGCGTTCATCAGTGCGGCGGTTTCGGCATCCTCGAAACTCTCATGCGCCATGACATGACACCAGTGACACGCGGCATACCCGATCGAAAGCAGGATCGGCTTGTCGGCCAGCCGGGCCATTTCCAGCGTCTCGGGACGCCAGATCTGCCAATGCACCGGATTGTCGGCGTGCTGAAGCAGATAGGGCGAGGTCGCGGTGGCGAGCGTATTGCTGGTCATGGGGAAAAGGGGTTCCTGGTGCCGGGTTCCCCCGTTAGATAGCAGCCGCCAGTAAAAGTGCGAGAGCAACATGACCGATCAGCCCGACCCAGCGCCCTATTTCACGCATCATGTCTTCATCTGCGGCAATCACCGCCCCCCGGGCCATCCCCGCGGGTCCTGTGGCGAGAAGGGATCGGAAAAGCTCCGCGACTACATGAAGGCGCGCGCCAAGGAACTCGGCCTGACCGGCGTGAGGATCAATGCGGCGGGTTGCCTCGATCGATGCGAACATGGACCCACGATGGTAATCTACCCACGGGGGACGTGGTACCGGATCGCTGATACGGCGGCGGTCGATCGGGTGTTGATCGAGGATATCCGCGACGGATTACCGATACCCGAGTTGATGCTGCCCGCCGAGGTCGCTCCGGCCAAATGACCGCAGCGATCTTTGCCAATGCCACCGGAATCGGCGGCGCGATCGCGGTGTTGCGGATGAGCGGGTCGGATATCGCCCGGATCATGCGCGCCCTGACAGGCGGAATGCCCGCTCCGCGCCGGGCCAGTCTGCGCCGCCTGCGCGATGGGTCGGGAGCCACCATCGATCACGGGCTGGTCCTCTGGTTTCCCGGCCCTGCGAGCGTGACCGGCGAGGATTATGCGGAGTGCCACCTCCATGGCGGGCGGGCTGTCGCGGCGGCTTTGACCAAGGCGCTGATCGCCCTGGGCGCGCGCCCTGCGGAGCCGGGGGAGTTCTCGCGACGGGCGTTCGGCAACGGCAAGCTCGACCTGTTGCAGGCGGAGGGCATTGCCGACCTGATCGCGGCGGAAACCGAATCACAGCGCCGCCTTGCGCTCGATCAGGCCGACGGGGCGATGAGCGCATCGATCGCGGCCTGGCGCAACGAGTTGATCGGGCTGATGGCGCGCCAAGCCGCGCTGATCGACTTTGCCGATGAGGATCTGCCGCCGGATGTAGAACGCGCGATGCTGCGCGACGTGGCGTCCCTGCATCACGATATCACAAACGCGATTGCGGGCGCACGGGCGGCGGAGCGGATTCGCGAGGGGATCGATATCGTGGTGCTTGGCGCGCCGAATGCGGGCAAATCCACGCTGGTCAATGCGCTGGCCGGTGAGGATGTCGCCATCGTGTCCGAGATCGCGGGTACCACGCGCGATGTGATCGGCGTGCGGCTCGACCTCGGCGGGGTGCCGGTCCGGCTGGTCGATACCGCAGGCGTGCGGCTGGCGCGTGATGAGATCGAAGCCGAGGGCGTGAGGCGCGCCGAGGCGGCGGCGTCGCGTGCGGATATTGTCCTGCTCTGCGCTGCGTCCCCTGATTTTGCGGCGCCTTCGGTGCCGGACGACCGGCGCGTTCTGCATGTGGCGACCAAGGCCGACCTCGGCGGCGTCATCCCCGCCGGCAGCCTGCCGGTCAGCGCACGCACGGGCGCCGGGCTCCCCGCCCTGATTGCGGCCGTGACGGGAGAAGTTGCGGCGCTAGTTGCTCGTGGTGCGGGTTCGTTCCTGCCTCGTCCCCGGCAGATCGCCTGCCTGCGCGACATGGCAGCGGCGCTGGAACGCGCGATCGGTGTTGCCGAACCCGAGTTGCGCGCGGCGGATTTTCAGGAGGCGGCCGATGCGCTTGCGCGGCTGACCGGCGTTATCGGGGTCGAGGATGTGCTGGATCAGGTGTTTTCCAGCTTCTGCATCGGCAAATGATGCTATAGGGGCCGCCATGAGGATGAGCAGTTCAGATTTCGATGTCGTCGTGATCGGCGGCGGACATGCCGGTTGCGAGGCGGCGGCGGCATCGGCGCGGACCGGCGCACGAACCCTGCTGCTGACCCAGCGGCTCGAACGGATTGGCGAAATGTCGTGCAATCCGGCGATCGGGGGCATCGGCAAGGGTCATCTGGTCCGCGAGATCGACGCGCTGGACGGCATTATGGGACGGGCGGCGGATGCGGCGTGCATTCACTTCAAGATGCTCAACCGCAGCAAGGGACCGGCGGTATGGGGGCCGCGTGCCCAGGCTGACCGGGGCCTGTATCGCCGCACTGTGCAGGATTTGCTGCGCGCTCAGTACCATCTGACCCTGGCGGAAGGTGAAGCGGCGGATTTCGACATCGATGCGGCGGGCGCGGTCACCGCGGTGGTCACCGCTGATGGTACACGGATCGGTTGTAGCACTGCCGTGTTGACGACCGGGACGTTTCTGCGCGGCGTGCTGCATTTCGGTGAGCGGACCGAAGCCGGAGGTCGCGCGGGGGATGAACCGTCGAACGCCTTGGCGATCCGTCTGCGCGCACTCGGGCTGCCGCTCGGTCGGCTCAAGACCGGCACACCGGCGCGGATTGCAAAAGCCTCGATCGACTGGGACGCTCTCCCGGAGGATCGTGGCGAGGCCGACCCGGTGCCGTTCAGCCTGCTGACCACGAGGATCGCCAACCGGCAGATTTCGTGCCGGGTGAGCGAGACGAATGCAGCGACGCATGAGATCATCGCCGCCAACCTGCATCGCTCGGCGGTATATGGCGGCCGGATCGAGGGCGTCGGACCGCGCTATTGCCCCTCGATCGAGGACAAGGTGGTCCGGTTCGCCGACAAGTCGCGCCATCAGGTTTTCCTTGAGCCGGAGGGGTTGGACGATGAAACGATCTACCCGAACGGCATTTCGACCAGCCTGCCCGAGGACGTGCAGCGCGATTTCATCCGTACCATGCCGGGACTGAGCCGGGCGATCCTGCTGAAGCCGGGCTATGCGGTGGAGTACGACTATGTCGATCCCCGCGCGCTCGGCCATGATCTGGCGTTACGGGCGATCCCTGGGCTTTATCTCGCCGGACAGATTAACGGCACGACCGGCTATGAGGAGGCCGGGGCGCAGGGTCTGGTCGCGGGACTAAATGCCGCGCGCCGGTCGTCCGGGTGCGCTCCGGTATCGATCGGGCGGGATGAGGCATATATCGGGGTCCTGATCGATGATCTGGTGACCCGGGGTGTGACCGAGCCGTATCGAATGTTCACCTCGCGCGCCGAGCATCGCCTGCGGCTGCGCGCTGACAACGCCGATATCCGGTTGACCGGCAAGGGGATCGCATGGGGATGCGTCGGGCCGGTTCGGGCCGCGGCGTTCGCGGCCTTGACGGCGGAACTCGCGGGGGTTGCACCCGGCGGACGAGCGGCGGTTATTCGGGCAGCCGACCTGTTATACACCGGTTACCTGTCTCGTCAGGATGGCGAGATCCGGGCGCGGGCGAAGGACGACGCGGTCCGGATTCCGGCGGATTTCGATTACCGCATGGTCGGAGGATTGTCGGCAGAGCTACTGAGCCGACTCAATGTCGTGCGGCCGGAAACGCTGGGCGTCGCGGGGCGGTTGGAGGGGATGACTCCCGCCGCGATGGGCGCCATTTTCATGGCTCTCCGGAAAACGACCGCGATGGCGGCATGACCCGGATCGATGAAAAAATCGGCGATGCGAGCGATGTTTCACGTGAAACAAACGACGCATTTCGGACCTATTCGGCGGCGATCAGGAGTTGGACCGGGCGGATCAATCTGATTGCCCGGAGCGACGCCACCGATGAGGCGATCTGGGAGCGTCATATCGCGGATTCATTGCAGATTCTGCCGTTGATTCCTGACGGTGTCGATCGGGCGGTCGATCTTGGGTCCGGTGCCGGATTGCCCGGGCTAGTCGTGGCGATAGAGCGCCGGGATATCGAGGTCACGATGATCGAATCCGATCGGCGCAAGGCCGCGTTTCTGCAAACGATGGTGGCGACCTTGGGCTTGCGGGCGACCGTGCGGGCAGAGCGGATCGAGCAGGTCAAGATGGCACCGGTACCGCTGGTGACCGCGAGGGCATTGGCGCCGTTGCCGAAACTGCTCGACTATGCCGCCAATTTCCTTTCGCGCGACGGGGTCTGTCTTTTCCTCAAGGGGCAGTCGGTTGACGCGGAATTGGCGGAGGCCGCAGCCCAATGGCGCATGAGGGTCGAGCAGTTTCCCAGCTGCACCGCGCCCGGATCATTTATCCTCCGTATCAGCGAGTTGCAGCGTGCCGCCTAAGATCATCGCGATTGCCAATCAAAAGGGCGGCGTCGGCAAGACGACCACGGCAATCAATCTCGCCACCGCCCTGGCCGCGACCGGAGAGCGCGTGCTGCTGATCGATATGGACCCGCAGGGCAATGCAAGCACCGGCTTTGGCCTCGCCGCCGATGAGCGGGGGATCGGCAGTTATGCGCTCCTGACCGGTGAGGCGCCGGCGGCCTCGCTGGTATTGCCGACCGAGGTGCCTGGCCTTTTAATGATTCCCGCAACCGAGGATCTGATCGGGGCGGATCTGGAATTTGCCGGAGTCGACCACAGGGAGCGGATGGTTGAGCGAGCCTTGGCCGAGAACGGGCTGGAGGGGCAGTTCGGGTATATTTTCATCGATTGTCCACCCGGACTCGGTCTGCTGACGTTGAATGCGCTGGTTGCCGCATCGTCGGTACTGATTCCGCTGCAATGCGAGTTTTTTGCGCTCGAAGGCATCAGTCAGTTGATGCGGACGATCAATCTGGTGCGGCGCACGCTCAACCCGCGCCTCGCTCTCGAAGGGGTGGTGCTGACGATGTTGGATCGACGAAACAATCTTGGACAGGCGGTGGCCGACGACGTTCGCGCCTATTTCAAAAGCGATGTGTTCGACACCGCAATCCCGCGCAATGTCCGGGTCACCGAATCGCCGAGCCACGGCAAGCCGGTGTTGCTCTACGATTATCGCTCCCCCGGCGCGCAGGCCTATGTCTCGCTCGCGGTGGAGTTTCTCCGGCGGCAGCGGCAGGGGGTGCGAGTATGAGTTTGAGGGAGCAACCGCGCCGCCTGGGCAAAGGCCTTGCCGCACTGATGGGTGGCGAAGGCATGGACCGCACCCTCACGCCGGCGGAAGGGGTGCGCGATCTGGCGATCGCCTCGCTGCATCCCGGGCCGTTTCAGCCGCGTCAGGGGATGGATGAAGACGCCTTGGAAGAGCTAGCCGCCTCGCTCAAATCGCGCGGCGTGCTCCAGCCTCTGCTGGTACGGGCGCATCCTGAAAAGACCGGTCAGTACCAGATCATTGCGGGTGAACGCCGCTGGCGGGCCGCGCAGCGGGCCGGGTTGCACGAAGTTCCGGTGCTGCTGCGCGATCTGTCGGATGCCGATGCCATGGCGGCCGGGCTGGTCGAGAACCTGCAGCGGCAGGATCTCGACCCGATCGAAGAAGCGCAGGGATATCAACGACTGCTTGCGGAATTCGGGATGATCCAGGAAGACCTCGCCGCCGCCGTGGCGAAATCCCGGCCTCACATCACCAACATGCTCCGGCTGCTCAATCTGCCCGAATCGGTGCAGACCGTGTTGCGCTCGGGCGATCTGACCACCGGCCATGCGCGCGCGTTGTTGCAGCACCCCGACCCGCAGGCGGCGGCGCGGGCGGTGATCGCCAACCGATTGACGGTTCGCCAGACCGAAGCGATGGTCGCAGCGGCACTGACCCCCAAGGCCAAGCCGGTCGAACCTGCCGATCCGTCGAGTACCGCAACGAAGATGCTGGAGCGGGAGTTATGCGAGCTGCTGGGGTTGAAAGTACGGATTTCATTCGACGGGAAAGGCGGCGTGGGCAGTATGTCCTATCAGAATCTCGAACAGCTGGATGGAATTCTGGCGCTCCTGCGGGGACATCAGTAAGGATCGTGTCGCCTCAAACTACCCATTGCTGCCATTTGGCCGGGACCATCGCGATGGTTAACGCTTAGAGCGCCGTATGGAACCAGAATCATCCACGCGCCCGCCCGGCGCGCGCCTCGCTCCGCAGGTCATCGCCGACCTCGCGGCTCTGGGTCGTCAGGTCGAGTTTCCCGCAGGTGCAGAGCTGTTCGGTCCCGGCACACCGTGCCTCAATTTTCCCGTGGTGCGGCGCGGGCAGGTAGCGGTGGTGCATCATGGCGCGCCGGGGCAGGAAATCCAGCTCTACCGATTATCGGTCGACGAGCCGTGCATTCTCAGCCTCGCGGCGATGCTCGGGAATTCACCCTATGGTGCAACCGCGACAACGATGGTGAAATCATCGATCCTCATCGTCCCGGTCAATGTCCTGCGTCGGGAATTGTCGCGTAACGAGCCGCTGCAGATGGGTCTTTATTACAACTTCGCCAATCGTCTGAACGAAGTCATGGCGCTGGTCAGCGCCGTGACATTCGAGCCGCTGGGCAAGCGGGTGCTCGCCAGCCTGCTCCGCCATGCGAGCGATGATGACGATATCGCCATGACGCATCAGGGACTGGCGCAGGAACTCGGATCGGCTCGCGAGGTGGTGAGCCGTCTGCTGTCGGGTTTCGCGGCCGATGGCCTCATCAGCATGCGGCGTGGTCATATCCGCCTGCTCGATCGGATGAAAATTTTCGCGCTGGTCGGTGAGCGCAGTCACTGACGGGCGCTCGGGCGCCGTCTAGGATGATGTCCGGTCACATCATTGACCGACTTCATTTTCCAGGAACGGATACGACGCGCCATGACACGAAATGCTGGCTTGATCGATCGGAGTTTGCGGGTCGCCCTTGGCCTCGCGCTCATCATCGCTGCTGCAACCCACACGATCGGGATCTGGGGATACATCGGCATCGTGCCGCTGCTCACCGGTTTCGTCGGGTATTGCCCGGCCTATCGCCTGCTCGGCCTGAGTACCTGCCCGGTCCGCCGGAACTGAGCCAAAGGAGACCTGCGACGGGAATGGTCCGGCAGTCGGCCATTCCCGTTCTTTCGACGGATCCCGAGCAAATCAATACGCGAGCGGCTCAGCGTCGTCCGCCCCAGCCGCCGCCGTGACCCCAGCCGCCACCCCAACCGTCGTGGTCACCGCCCCAACCCCTGCCCCAGCCACCACCCCAACCACCACCCCAACCACCACCCCAACCACCGCCGAAAAACAGGCTGCCGGTCACGACCGGCGCGGGTGCGACATAGGCGGGTTCCGGATAGGCAGCGGCGGGATAGGCATTGTAGCCGCCCCCGTATCCATAGCCATACGTGCTCGGATAGTAGACACAGCCGGAGAGCCCAATGGCGGCCGCGCCGACCGCGATCAGAACCAGTCCCTTGCGCAGTATCGGTTTCATCTTATCACCTCGCTTGAACATCATGATCGATATGGGGACTCTCTTGTGGCAGGGATGAGGCGATTTGCCGCCTAAATTGTAACATGGCGCAACGCTTCGCCTTCATGCTGCCGCGATGCAGACCATATTACGCCCCAGCCGGGCGCCAGAAACAAGCTCGATAGATTGGGAGATACGCTGATGCGCACATCATTTCGTTTCGCGCTGGCCTTGACCACCGCCGTGGCGACGATCCTCGCCGGGACCGGCGCCGCATCGGCGCAGGAAAGTCCCACGGCGCCGCCGGAGCGGGTCGGGCAGATCGCGCAGCTAAGGGGCGGGGTGTCGTTCGATACATCAGGCGCGAGCGACTGGACCCCGGCTGTGCTCAATTATCCCGTGACCGGGGGCGACGCCCTCTACACCCAGCCCGGCGGCGAGGCGGCCATCGCGATCGATTGGAGCCGGATCGGCCTCAACCAGGCGACCGAGTTTCAGGTAAGCTCCATCGGCTCGCAGGTGGTGCAGGGCG
>JAQTXO010000094.1 GCA_028688765.1 Acidiphilium sp.
CATGGCCGGGCGGGTGGGACCCAAACTTGATCTGGCGGCGCTCGATGAGTTGAGCCGGGAGGTGCCGGTATTGGTCGATTTGAAGCCGTCGGGCGCGCATTACATGGAACATCTGCATCATGCGGGCGGCGTGCCTGCGCTGCTGCGGGAACTGGCGCCAGTGCTCGATATGGCGTGCGGCACGGTGGCGGGCGGCACGCTGGCCGACATTGCCGCCGGGGCGGAGCGCGTGCCGGGGCAGACCGTGATCCGGCCATGGGACGCGCCGTTGCAGGGATCGGGGGCGATTGCGGTGCTGTTCGGGAACCTTGCGCCGCGCGGGGCGGTGATCAAGCAGTCGGCCGCCTCCCCTGCCCTGCTGCGCTACAAGGGCCGGGCGGTGGTGTTCGACTCAGCCGCAGACATGGCGGCGCGGATCGACCTCGATGATCTGGATGTGACGGCGGACGACATTCTCGTGCTGCGCCATACCGGGCCGGTCGGCGCGCCGGGGATGCCGGAGGCGGGGTATCTGCCGATTCCGCTCAAGCTGGCACGGAAAGGTGTGAAAGACATGGTGCGGATTTCGGATGCCCGGATGAGCGGGACCGCGTTCGGCACCATCGTGTTGCATATCACCCCGGAATCGGCGGTGGGCGGCCCGTTGGCGCTGGTGCGCACCGGAGACATCATCGCGCTCGACGTCCCGGCGCGGCGGATCGACCTGCTGATCGATGAGGCCGACTGGGCGGCGCGGCAGGCGGTGCTGGATTTGGCCGCAGCGCCATTTGTGCCGGGACGTGGTTACGCGCGCCTGTTCGCGACCAGCGTGTTGCAGGCGGATGAAGGGTGCGATTTCGATTTTCTGCGATACGATCAGGGAGAATCCACATGAATTCACGGGCGAAACTGTTGAGCCTGGGCACGCTGATGCCGGTGATCGACCAGGCGTTGGAGGCCCGGTTCGAGGTGCTGCGCGAAGGGCCGGCGGGCGATCTGGACGCGGTGATTGCGGCGCATGGCGGGGAGATCCGCGCAATCGTGACACGCGGGCAGCGGCGGACCGATGCGGCGTTGATCGCGCGGTTGCCGAAGCTGGAGCTGATCGCGAATTTCGGGGTCGGGTACGATACCGTCGAGGTGGAGGCCGCCGCCGCGCGGGGCGTGGTGGTGACCAATACGCCGGACGTGCTGAACGACGAGATGGGTGATTTCACCGTCGGGCTGCTGCTGGCCACCGTGCGGCAGCTTCCCCTTGCGGAGCGTCATCTGCGCGGGGGCCATTGGCGGAAAGGGGCATTTCCGCTCGGGCCGAGCCTGCGCGGGCGGCGGATCGGGATTGCCGGGATGGGCCGGATCGGGCGGGTGATAGCCCACCGGCTATCGGGGTTCGACCTGCCGATTTCGTATCACGCCCGGAACCGGGTACCCGATATCGACTTTGCGTATCATCCCGATCTGGTCGGGTTGGCCCAAGCGGTCGATGTGCTGATCGTAGTGCTGCCGGGTGGGGAGACCACGCGCCATGCGGTGAATGCCGAGGTGCTGGCGGCGCTAGGGGCGGATGGGGTGCTGATCAACGTGGCGCGGGGATCGGTGGTGGATGAGGAGGCATTGATCGCGGCGCTGCGGGACGGCACGATATTGGCAGCGGGGCTCGATGTATTCGCCGCCGAGCCGCACGTGCCGGACGAATTGCGGGCGATGGATAACGTGGTGCTGGTACCGCATATCGGCACCGCGACGCATCACACCCGGGGGTTGATGGCGGATTTGCTGATCCGCAACGTGATGTCGTGGTTCGATGGCGCGGGACCGGT
The DNA here is from genome assembly GCA_028688765.1 of Acidiphilium sp. Lineage (GTDB taxonomy): Bacteria > Pseudomonadota > Alphaproteobacteria > Acetobacterales > Acetobacteraceae > Acidiphilium > Acidiphilium acidophilum. Next base: position 1,800 of record JAQTXO010000094.1, read on the forward strand.
CACGCCAGTTTCTGAAACGCCGGTGGTGCGGCGGGGCTGAATGCTCAGCGCCGGGCGCGGGGCTCCAGCAACCCGGCTTTGCGAAGGCGGTGCCGGAGCTGGTCATAGGTAATTCCAAGGGCGGCGGCGGTGCGGCGCTGGTTGTGGCGGTGTTCGGCCAAAGCGGCGGTGAGGATTGCGGTAGGGTCGGCGGGGCCAGTGACGGCGGATTCCGCCGTGCCGAACGGATCGAGCCGGATATGGCCGAGCGGTGCCTGCCAATCGGTCTCACGGTAAAGGCTGCGTTCCACCACGTTGCGGAGTTCGCGGACGTTGCCGGGCCAGGTATGGGTGAGCAATTGATCCCGTGCGGATGAGGTGAAACCGGCGAAGAAATCACGACCGAGTTCGGCGGTCATGCGCTGGGCGAAATGTTCGGCGAGCAGGAGAATATCCTCGCCGCGCTCGCGCAGCGGCGGGATGCGGATGACGTCGAAGGCGAGGCGGTCGAGCAGGTCGGCCCGGAACTTCCGTTCCGCGATTCTGGCTTGGAGGTTCTCATGGGTCGCAGCGATGACCCGGACATCGACCGCGATGAGTTCGTTGCCGCCGACGCGTTCGAACACGCCGTATTCAATGACGCGGAGCAGTTTTTCCTGCACCGCGAGCGAGGCGTTGGCGATTTCGTCGAGAAACAAAGTGCCGTGGTCGGCCAGTTCGAAGCGCGAGACGCGGCGACGGGTGGCGCCGGTGAAGGCCCCGGCCTCATGGCCGAATAATTCGGAATCGAGCAGGGATTCGGACAGAGCGCCGCAATTGAGTTGCAGGACCGGCTGGTTCCAGCGCGGCGAGAGCAGAGCGAGGCGGCTCGCTATGAGTTCCTTGCCGGTGCCGCGTTCGCCGATGACCAGAACCGGGCGGTCGATCGCCGCGAGGTCGGAGACGTGGGCCAGCATGGCGCGGAAGCTCGTGCTTTCGCCGATCAGGGTGGCCCGGGCGGCGTTGTTCGTGCCGGATATAGCATGGCTCCTATAATTTAGTGCTGAGTATTAGCAAAAGCTTTGCGGTGGGAGAAGGAAAAATCGGCAGCATCGTCGAAAATCAACGGATTGGCCGGGATCGGTATTTTGGCACGATTCCTGCAGAGCCCTTCTGCATCGCCTCTCTCACTCGGAAGGAGGATCCCATGGGGATTTTCTCGCGGCTTTCAGACATTGTGAACTCCAACCTCAACGCCCTGCTCGACCGGGCGGAAGACCCGCAGAAGGTCATTCGTCTGGTGATCCAGGAAATGGAGGATACGCTGGTCGAGGTGCGGTCGGCGGCGGTGCGGCTGATTGCCGAACGCCGTGAAGGCGAGCGCAGGATTGTGGCGCTCACCCGGGATCGGGACGAATGGCAGCGCAAGGCCGAATTCGCGGTTCAGCGCGGGCGCGAAGATCTGGCCAAGGCGGCATTGCTGGCGAAGAGCCGGGCCGCACAGGCAATTGCGGAAGCGCAGACACAGATCGATGCGGTGCAGGCGGCCATCGCGCAGCAGAACGAGGATGTCGGTAAGTTGCAGGCCAAGCTCGATGACGCGAAATCGCGCGAGAAGGCAATATTGCTGCGCCAGCAGAACGCGACGACGCGATTGAAGGTGAAGCAATCCCTCTACGACGAGCGGGTCACCGATGCATTCAGCCGGTTCGAACAGGTCGAACGCAATCTCGACATGATGGAAGGCCGCGCCGAGGCGTATGATCTGGGGCGGCGACCGGCCGAGCCGAGCGTGGCCGAGGAGTTCGCGGCACTGGAGGCGAACGATCAGGTCGAGCGGGAACTGGCCGAATTGAAATCGCGCATCAAGCCTGAAGAAAAAGCCGCCTAAGCGGCCATCGAACGAGGAGAGGTTTCATGTCTGATTTTCTGGCCCTGATGATCCCGATCGTGGCGATCGCCGGCGCATATGCCTTGTCCGCCTACAAGGTTTATGTGCGCAGCCGGGGTGCCGGGCTCTCGGGGAACGATCGGCAACTGATCGAAAGCCTTTCCGCGACCGCGCAACGGCTGGAGCAGCGGGTGACGGCACTGGAGCGCGCCCTGCTCGATGCCGAGCTGCCGTATTCACGCGGGACGGAGGTCTAGCCATGCCTGACACGACATTGGTTGCGGTGGCAGTGCCGCTGGGTGGTGCGTTCATGCTGTTCGTGGCGCCGGTCTGGCTATGGCTGCACTACCGGCGCGACCGGGGACGCGGACCGGACCAGCAGAGGCTGGAAGCCGGGATGGCCAATCTTGCCGCAAACGCGCAACGCCTGGAGGCGCGGGTGGCGACGCTGGAACGGGCCTTGCTCGACGCCGAACATACTGATTTCACACGGGTTTGACCCGATAGGACACCACGAGATGAGCACGACCATGAACCGTCCTGATTTCACCACTGGCCTTCACGCCCGTCGCGGTATGCTTGCCGGGGTGTGCGCTGCAGTCGCGGCCTTGATCGAGGTGCCATGCTGGATCGTTCGCGCCGTCGCCGTGCTGCTGCTGTTGTGGCACCCGATTGTCGCCATCGTGATCTATCTCGGCTTTGCCGCCTACATCCGCCACGGTACCAGCCGGTTGTCGCAGCGTTTGTCGGCGCTGCGGGACCGGGTGGCACCGCCACGCGGGCCGGAGATCCCGACCGTCGCGCCACCGCCGGTTGATGGGCTGGCCGCGCGGTTTGCCCGGCTCGACCAGAGGCTCGCCACCCTCGAACGGCGCGCCACCGACCCTGACTGCCTATTGCGTCGCCGGTTCGACCGGCTGTAATTTATCACCGTCTCGTGAGGACATTCGCCATGACTGAAAAACTCATCAATCAACGGACTCCGGCAGATCCGCCGTCGCAGGCCCGGGTCATGCTCCATCCGCCCGCGCAGCACGATCAACAAGCCGCGCGCTGGCTCATGCTCATCGGCCCGGTGATCGGGTTTGTGCTGGCGGCCTGTCTCGCGATTTCCTTCGCCCTTGCCCTGGCAGGTGGGGCGGGCGAAGCGGCACTCGGCAGTGGCCATGGGGGCGGCCCGATCCGCACCGCCGTGTTCGTGCTGTGAACCGGGCCGGTTTCATCGGCGTTGCCGCGGGCCTGGCGGCCTCGGTGCTCGTGCCGCGCGCCGAAGCCGCAAGCGAATCGCCGGTGCTGCCGGGTTTTCACGGCATCCGGGTTGCCGGAATGGCCCGGATATCGTGGCATCGGGCGGCACACCAGTCGGTGATGATCACCGGCAGCCCCGCGCTGTTGAAGCGGGTGCGCCTGACGGTGATGGACGGCATGCTGGACCTGCGCCTGAAATCCGGGATCTGGTCCGGCGATGATGGGCGTTTGCAGCTGGTGGTCGCCACCCCGCATCTCGACCGGCTCGATGTCAGCGGGATGGCGACCGGAACCGTGAGCGGGCTCGATGGTCCGTCCTTTGCTGTGACTATTTCAGGGACCGGGCGGCTGACGTTGAGCGGGGCGGTGACGAAGGCGGCCATCGCGGTCAGCGGTGCCGGTCGGGTGGATGCGGCCAAGCTGATCGCGGATGATCTGACGGTCAGCATCAGCGGCACCGGCACGGTCAACGGCTATGCCCGGCAGGATGCGCATATCGCGGTCGATGGGGTCGGCTCGGTCCATGTTGCCGGACATCCGGCGGTACGCGACGTATCGAACAGCGGGGTTGGCTCGGTCGTCTTCGACTGAGGCGGGGAGACTGCAAGTATCCACGCTCTCACGGGAAATGACCCGCAACCCCGCCGCTACGCCGCCTGCATCGCCGGGGTCAGCAGGGCTTCGGCCTGCGCGAACAGGGCCGGATCGACCGTCGCATCGGAAGCTTTGATGTTCTCGTCGATCTGGTCGGGATGCGAAGCGCCGATGATCGCGGCGGCGATGTTCGGCTCGCGCAGCACCCAGGCAAGGGCGAACTGGGCGAGGGTGAGCCCGGCCCGGTCCGCAAGGGGGCGCATGGCCTGAACCGCTTCGAGAACGGCGCGGCGCTCGGTGAGGTCCTGCAGAAAATGGCCCATGGTCGCGCTGGTCGCGCGTGAACCCGCCGGGGGTTGAGCGCCCGGCTTGTATTTGCCGGTGAGGATCCCCTGACCGAGCGGCGACCACACGATCTGCGAAATACCGTGGGCCGCGCAATAAGGGATGATTTCGGCTTCGGGCTTCCGCCAGATCATCGAGTATTGCGGCTGGCTGGAGACGAATTTTTCCACACCCGCCATTTCGGTGGCTTCGCGGATTTTCTCGATCGGCCATTCCGAGAAGCCGATATAGCGGGTCTTGCCGGATTTCACGGCGGCGGTGAGCGCCTCCATGGTTTCGTGCAGCGGGGTTTCCGCATCGTAGCGGTGGCACTGATAGAGATCGACATGATCGACCCGCAGGCGCTTGAGCGAAGCGTCAAGCTGCTTTTCGATCTGGGCGCGCGACAGGCCCTTGTCGGTCTCCGTCATCGGGAAATACAGTTTGGTCGCGAGGATGTAGCTGTCGCGTTTCACGTCCGCGAGGGCTTCGCCGAGCACGGTTTCCGCAGCGCCCTTGCCGTAGATGTTGGCCGTGTCGATCAAGGTGATGCCGCGTTCGAGCGCGCGTTTGACACAGGCAATCGACTGGGATTTCTCGACGCCGCCCGAATAGGTCAGCCAGGACCCCAGGGCGATGGTGGACACGGTGAGGTCGCTGGAGCCGAGTTTGCGATAATGCATGATGATATCCTTCTGCTTCGCTCTCAGATTGCGTCGCTGGCCCGTGGGTGCAACCCTTTACCCGCAGCGGCGCGCTCGATAAGCACGCGGGTATGAGTACGCTGGCATGAGCACACTGGACCCCGAGGACTGGACCGAACTTCGCGCGATCGGCCACCGGATGATGGACGACATGATCGACCGGCTGGCGGGGATCACATCAGCCCCGGTGTGGCGGAAACTGCCGGATGCGGTGCGGCACGGGTTCGGCGCACCGATGCCCGAGACAGGCAAGGGTCTTGCGGCGGCTTATGCCGAGTTTCTGGCGCGGATTGCGCCTTATGCGTCGGGCAATATCCATCCCCGGTTCATGGGCTGGGTACAGGGTGGCGGCAATCCGGTGGGCATGCTGGCTGAGTTGCTGGCGGGCGGGCTGAACGAGAATTGCGGTGGCCGCGATCATGTCGGGCTGGAGGTCGAACGCCAGGTGATCGCGTGGTCCGCCGCCATGCTCGGCCTGCCGGAGGCGACCGGTGGCTTGATGGTGACGGGCTCGTCGATCGCGAATTTCATTGCCCTCGTCTGCGCGCGGCGGCGGCATTGCGGCGTTGCGGTCCGGCATTCGGGCACGGCGGGGCGGAAGTTGGTGGGGTATGCGCAGGCCGGGGTGCACCGTTGCGTGCCCGGCGCGTTCGATATGGCGGGGCTGGGCAGCTTTGCGCTGCGGCGGGTCGGCACCGATGCCGCAGGGCGGATCGACGCAGCTTCGCTCGACGCCATGATCATAGCGGACCGGGCAGCGGGACTGGAGCCGTTTTTCCTGGTCGGCACGGCAGGCAGCGTGGATATCGGTGCCGTGGATGATCTCGCGGGTCTCGCCGCGATCGCCGCGCGGCAGGGATTGTGGTTTCACGTCGATGCCGCGTTCGGCGCATTGCTGGCACTGTCGGAGACGAGACGTGCCCTGCTGGACGGGATCGAGCGGGCGGATTCGGTTGCGTTCGATTTCCACAAATGGGCGCAGGTCCAATACGATTCCGGATGTATCCTGGTCCGCGAACGACAATGGATGCTCGATAGTTTCGCGCAGGATGCTTCATACCTGACAAATACGGCGCGCGGCCTTGCCGGGGGCGCGCCATGGCCGTGCGATATGGGCCCCGATCTTTCGCGCGGGTTTCGGGCGCTCAAGGTCTGGATGACGATCGAGGCGTACGGCGCCGCACGGCTCGGTGCGATCGTGGATCGAAGCTGCGATCTGGCGCAGCGTCTCGCCGCGCGGATCGCCGCCACGCCGACCCTTGTTCTGATGGCCCCGGTGGCGCTCAACATTGTGTGTTTCAGAGTTGAGGACGGCGGTGCCGCACTCGATAATTTGAACGCCGATATCGCCGCCGATTTGCAGGAGGACGGTCGTTTCGTGGTTTCGACCACGGTGATCGGCGGAAAGCGGGTGCTGCGGGCCGCGATCGTCAATCATCGGACAAGCGAACGTGACGTCGATGATCTGGTGGACGCGGTGGTGGCGGCAGCGACCGATCGGCGGGGCTGATCGAACCGATCGGGCTTGTTTCATGGACGGTGACGAACGCCGTCCCCATACTCGGTTCAGAGGTATTCCATGGCTAATGACAAAATCGCGTATTCGTCGCCGATCGGCGATGAGGTTGCCTATACGACATGCTACATGTGCGCATGCCGGTGCGGCATCAAGGTTCATCTCAAGGACGGAAAACTGCGCTATATCGAGGGGAACCGTGACCATCCGGTGAACCGGGGCGTGTTGTGCGGCAAAGGCTCGGCCGGGATCATGACCGCCATTTCGCCCGCGCGGTTGCGCAAGCCGCTCAAGCGCGTGGGGCCGCGCGGCGCGGGAGAGTTCATCGAGATCGAATGGGATGAGGCGATGACGATCGTGACCGATCGGCTCGCGCGAATCCGGGCGACCGACCCGCATAAATTTGCCCTGTTCACCGGGCGGGATCAGTCGCAATCGTTGACCGGACATTTTGCCCGGCTGTTCGGGACCATGAACTTCGCCGCCCATGGCGGTTTCTGCTCGGTCAACATGGCGGCGGGCGGACTTTATTCGGTCGGAGGCGCCTTCTGGGAGTTCGGTGAGCCGGACTGG
>JAQTXO010000095.1 GCA_028688765.1 Acidiphilium sp.
GTTGCCGCCGATTCCGCTGCCGGATCACCCGACGCCGTATCAGAAAGTCGCGATCACCGGCCATTGGCTGGCTGACAAAGCCGCGTTCTACGGGGATCAGATCAAGAATTCGCCCGCCGGGGAATTGCAGGGCGCGCAACTCGTCATGCTGTTCAGGCGCGATAATGGCGATGTCGTGATGGTCGATCTCGGATGGGTCGAGGGACGCTCGCCGCGCCCGGCCCCGGTGCCGGCGGGGCCGGCGATGGTTTCGGGCTATATCCAGAGGGCGCAGAATTTCGGTCCTTTCGCCGCGAAGAGCGATCCGGCGAAGGGAATTTTCTATACGCTCGATCCGGTGCGGATCGGTGCGGCGCTGGGCCTCGACCGTGTCGCGCCCTACACCCTGATCGTGCTGGGACCCAAGCCAATCGCGGGTGGCCCGGTGCCGGCGGCGAGCCTGCCCGAGCCGCCGAACAACTCCCAGCAATATGCGCTGACATGGTTCGGGCTTGCCATTGTCGTGGTAATCGAGTTTCTGTTCTACGCCCGAAAGCGATTGAGAGACCTCGCATGAACGATATGGCAACCAACACCGATCCCCGCGCCTATGACCGCCTGACCGCCCGGTTTGCCCGGATGGCAACGGTGGAGGAGGCGATGTCGATGCTCGGCTGGGACCAGGCGGCGGTCATGCCGGATGGCGGGTCCGATGCGCGGGCCGATCAACTTGCCGTGCTTTCGGGCCTCGCCCATACCATGCTGACCGACACGGTGGCCGCCGAGGATCTCGATGCCGCGGAAGCGGCCCCGCCCGGTGATGCGTCGGCACGCCGCAATCTGGAACTGATGCGCCGGGCCCATCGGCAGGCGAACGCCGTGCCGGGGGATCTGGTCGAGGCGCTGACCCGCCATGCCGCGACCTGCGAGAATATCTGGCGCGGGGCGCGCAAGGCCTCCGATTTCAAAATGGTCGCAACACCGCTTGCGGACCTGCTCGCCCTGACCCGCGAGAAGGCGGCGGCGCTGGCGGCGGTCTCGGGGCTCGATCGGTATGACGCGCTGATCGACACCTATCAGCCCGGGATCACCGCCGGGGAGATCACGCCGGTTTTCGCGCGGTACGAGGCGTTTCTCCGGGAGGCACTGCCGCGTGCCGAGGCGTTGCAAGCGGCGCGGGATCACCAGCGGCCCGGTGCGGCACCGTTTGCCGAGGCGGCGCAGGAGGCGCTGTGCCGCCGACTCGCGGCGCAGGTGGGGCTCGATTTCACCGGGGCGCGGCTCGACCGCTCGACCCATCCGTTCTGTGGCGGCACGCCGACCGATATCCGGATCACCACGCGCTACGATGAGGCCGATTTCGCGTCGGCTCTGATGGGCGTGCTGCATGAGACCGGGCATGCCCTGTACGAGGCGGGTCTGCCGCGCGACCATGCCCGCCAGCCGGTCGGCACCGCGGCGGGGATGGCTGCGCATGAGAGCCAGTCGCTCATCATCGAAATGCAGGCGGCGCGGTCGGATGCGTATCTCAGATTTCTCGGACCGGTTCTGGCCGAAGCGTTCGGTCAGGAGGTCGCGGCCTTCGCACCGGACCGGCTCGCGGCACGGTTGCGGCATGTGGAGCGAAGTTTCATCCGGGTCGAGGCCGATGAAATGACCTATCCGGCTCATGTGATCCTGCGCTATCGGCTCGAAGCGGCGATGATCGCGGGCGATCTGGCGGTGACGGACCTGCCCGGCGCGTGGAACGAGGGGATGCGGGATTTGTTGGGGATCACCCCGCCCGACGATGCGCGGGGGTGCCTGCAGGATATTCACTGGTATTGCGGCCTGTTCGGCTATTTTCCGTCCTATACGCTGGGCGCGATGGCGGCGGCGCAACTGATGGCGGCGGCGCGGGCGGCGGTGCCGGCGATCGATGCCGGGCTGGCGCGGGGCGATTTCGGGCCGCTGCTCGGCTGGCTGCGGACCCATGTGCACCGGCACGGCGCGGCTTACGGGTTCAACGATCTGCTGCGGCAGGCGACCGGCAAGCCACTCGATCCGGCGGATTTCGAGGCGCACCTGACGGCGCGCTACCTCACCGCCTGAGGCGGTGCGGCGCGGTCAGTGGATCATTTCGCGGATCTTGCTGGCGAGCGCGTGCAGCGCGAAGGGTTTGGTCATCACGTCCATGCCGTGTTCAAGCAGGCCGTTGCCGACCGCGGCTTTTTCGGCATAGCCGGTGATGAACAGGACGCGCAGATCGTGCTGGTTCTGCCGGGCGGCGTCGGCGAGCTGGCGGCCGTTCATGCCGTTGGGCAGGCCGACATCGGTGATTAGAAGATTGATCCCGTTGGTCGAGCGCAGGATTTTCAGCGCGTGGCTGCCATCCTCGGCTTCGAGGGCGGCGTAGCCGAGTTCGGCGAGAACCTCGCGGACCAGGACGCGGATGGCCGATTCGTCATCGACGATCAGCACGGTCTCGCCCGCTTCGGCGCGCGGCATGCCGATGGTCGCGAAGCGGTCGGTGGGGTCGGCCACCACGCCGCGATGGCGGGGCAGATAGATGCGGATGGTGCTGCCCTGGCCGACTTCGCTGTAGATGCGCAGATGGCCGCTCGATTGCTTGGCGAAGCCATAGACCATCGACAGGCCGAGGCCGGTGCCCGCGCCGAGCGGCTTGGTGGTGAAGAACGGATCGAACGCGCGGGCGACGATTTCGGGTGACATGCCGGTGCCGGTATCGCTGACGCTGAGGACGACGTAGTCGCCGGGGTCGAGGTCGCCATGGGCGGCGGCGTAGGGGGTATCGAGGTTGACGTTGCCGAGTTCGATGGTGAGCACCCCGCCTTCGGGCATCGCGTCGCGCGCGTTGATCACGAGGTTGAGGATGGCGCTTTCGAGCTGGTGCGGATCGCAGAGGGTCGGCCAGATATCGTCGGCGTGCGGCAGGTCGACCCGGATGGTGGGGCCGACGGTGCCGGTGATCAGCGTGGTCATGGATTCCAGCAGGGCGACCGTGTCGGTCGGTTTCGGGCTGAGGGTCTGGCGGCGCGAGAAGGCGAGCAGGCGGTGGGTGAGGGCGGCGGCGCGGTTGGCGGCGGTGGCGGCGATGTCGACATAGCGGCCGAGATCGGCGTAGCGTTCCTGGTCGATCCGCCGGCGCATGAGTTCGAGACTGCCGGTGATACCGGCGAGCATGTTGTTGAAGTCGTGGGCGAGGCCGCCGGTGAGTTGGCCGACGGCTTCCATTTTCTGAGCCTGACGGAGAGCGGCTTCGGTTTTCTCGCGTTCGGCGATCTGCTGGAGGAGTTCGGCGTTGGTGGCTTCGAGCCGGCGGGTGCGGTCCTCGACCAGTTGTTCAAGCCGGACCGCGACCTGAGCACGCGAGGCGAGGTAGTGGCGGACCTCGTACTGGCGGCGGCGGGCGCGCAGGGCGGAGGTGGCGGCGCTCGACAAGGTGAGGGCATCGAGCGGGCGTTCGAGCATCGAGGCGTTGCGAAGGGCGCCGAGCGTGCGGTGACGCCAGATTCGCACTTCCGCGCGGACCTCGCGGCTGGTGAGCACGATGAAGGGAAGATCGGACCAGGGGGGCTGGGATTCGACCCATGCGGCGACGGCGTCGGCACCGGCGCCGAACAGGGATTCCTCGGTGACGATCGCCGCACCTGCACCATCTTCGAGCACGCGGATCAGGCAGGCGGCATCGGCGCAGGATTCGGCGATGACCCCGGCACGTCCCAGCACATCCGTGATGGCAGCGTTGTCCCGCCCGATGGGGGCGAGGACGGCGATGCGGGCTTCGAACGGGGTCTCCGGCTGCCTTTCAGGATTCGGCATGATCGGCCGGATGGTAGGTGGCCGCGTCGGGCTCCGCCTCGTTGAGGAGCGGTTCCGGGCCGCCGGTATAGACCGGGGTGCCGGAGAGGATGCCGGTGAAATGGGTGAGGGGGGCGCCGATCACGATGCCCTGCGCGGTGAGGCGGAATTCGCGGATGGTGTGTTCGTGGGGACCGCTGCGTTTTTTCACGACCGAGAGGGCGCGGCGGATGGTGCCGGCGACTTCGAAGTAGCGGAGCAGGACGACGGAATCGCTGAGATAGCTGATGTCGAGCGGGGTTTCGGTGGTGCCGACCAGCCCGTGCTGGGCGAGGATCATGATGGTGAGGACGCCGAGCTGGCTCATGTAGCTGAGCAGTTCGTGCATTTGCAGGACGAGGAACCTGCCGTCCGGCATGGCGTTGAGGTAGCCGTTCAGACTGTCGATCACGACGATGCGGGCGTGCCCGACTTCGACCTCGTGGCGGACCTGCTGGGCGAATTCGCCCGGGGAGAGTTCGGCGGGATCGACCTGGCGGATATGGACCAGGCCAGCCTCGATTGCGGCGGTGAGGTCCATGCCGAGGGCTTTGGCACGGGCGCGGATGGTGCTGGCGCCTTCGTCGAACGCGAAGAGAACAGAGTGTTCGCCGCGTTCCGCCGCTTCCATGACGTAGGTGAGGGCGAGGGAGGATTTGCCGACGCCGGCGGCGCCGATCAGCAGGGTGTTGGTGCCGCGTTCGAGGCCGCCGCCGAGCAGGCGGTCGAGGTCGGGGTTGCCGCTTTCGGTGAAGTTGTTGTCGAAATCGCGGTGATGTTCGGCGGCGATGAGGCGCGGGTAGATGGCGAGGCCGCCGGTTTCGATGGTGAAATCGTGGAAGCCGCCGCGGAATTTGATGCCGCGCATTTTTATGACGCGCAGACGGCGGCGCTCGGCCCCGTAATCGATGGCGAGTTGTTCGAGCAGGACGACGCCGTGGGAGATCGAATGGACCTGGAGGTCGTTCTGGGAGGAGGACAGGTCGTCGAGCAGGATGACGGTGCAGCTGCGACCTGCGAAGAAATGTTTCAGGCCGAGGATCTGGCGGCGGTAGCGCAGCGGGCTCTGGGCGAGGAGGCGCATTTCGGAGAGGCTGTCGAACACCACCCGGGTGGGGTTGGTTTCGGTCACGCGGTCGAACACCATTTTGGTGGTTTCGTTCAGCTCCATTTCCGCCGGGTGGAGGACGGTCAGTTCGCGTCCGGGATCGAGCAGGCTTTCGGGGGCGGAGAGTTCGAAAACGTCGATCCCTTCGAGCGACCAGCCGTGGCGCTCGGCGACGCCGAAGAGTTCGACGCGGGTTTCCGAGAGGGTGACGTAGAGGGTGCGTTCGCCGTGCCGGACTCCTTCGAGCAGGAATTGCAGGGCGAGGGTGGTTTTGCCGGTGCCGGGGCGGCCTTCGTAGAGATAGACCCGATCGGCATCGAGGCCGCCGCCGAGAATATCGTCGAGCCCCTCGCTGCCGGTGGAGATGCGTGGGTTCATCTGGCCGGGGGCTGCTTGGTGGGCCGATCGTCGGTCATTCATTCAAATCCCCTGTGCGGTGGAGGCGGGTGCCGCAATGGTGCAGACCCGCGCGCCGATCCTGACGGTTGAGGACGAGCGGGCCGTGATGTTGCGGATATGGGCGGGTAGGACAAGGCAATCAAGCGTGAGGTCGCGTCATGTTGCGTCCATGCGCGGCGGGTTGGATACGATTTGGTAATGCATCCGCCGGGCGCTTGTTGGGAGGTGATGCACTCACCATTTTGCGATTGGAGGATGAGTCCTGAGTAGACTTTGGAAGCGTCTTTCGTGTCAATATAATTTTACGGAGGTTGTCGTGGGACTTATTCTGCTGATCATTCTGCTGGTCATTTTATTTGGCGGCGGCGGTGGTTATTATGGGTATAATCGGTACGGCGGCCGTGGGCTCGGCGGCGTGCTGGGGATCGTGCTGATCGTGCTGATCATCGTGTGGCTGGCCGGTGGGCTCGGGTATCATGGCGGGATGCGTTAGAGCGGGACGGTCGGGGTTCAGAGGAGACAGGAAGGCTTCTTTTTTGTAAAAAAGAAGCAAAAAACTTTTATTCGCTGAGGCACGGGCATTGAAACCGGCACGGGCCTAAAGGAACAAAGTTTTTTTGCTTCTTTTTGTTCACAAAAAGAAGCCTTGCCTTGGCTTTTTTCCCTGATTCGATAAAAACTGATGGGTAGCAACCGCTACCCATCATGCGTTGTGCTTATTAGTTACGATATCGTAACGACTTAGGCGTGCGAAGTTGCCTTCGGTCAGGGGCAAATTTTTCGGTATTTTCGTCTTGGCGGCCAGAAGCGGTTGCCGGGGCCGAAATGGACGCCGTGGTAGTTGGCGTCGGGGACGCGGATATCGGTGGGGTCGAGGGGGATCGGCCAGATGATGCGTTTGGGTTTCGGGTTGGGGTTGGGTTTGCGCTGGCGTCGCTCGCGGGGTGGCAGGCGGAGGTGGTCGGGGAGGTTCACGCCGAACATGCGGCAGATCGGGCGGAGGATGCGACCGAGGCTTGGTTTGGCGGCGAGCAAAGCGATCAGGTCTGGGGAATTGACGAACGCGATCAGGTCGTAACGGGCTTGGGCGGCGACGACGCCGGTGGTCGGGGTGGTCGGCAGCAGATGGAGCAGCCAAGCGAATTGGGTGGAGAACGGCGAGGGTTTGCGCGGGCGGGAGGGTTTCGGCGGCGTGATCTCCGCGTTGTCAGGTGCGGGTTCGCGGATCGGTTTGGGTGGCGCTGCGGGTTTGCCAGCCGATCGGGCGAAGCGGATCACCACGCGGTTGAAATAACCCAGCAATAGGGTGACCATCGGCATCGCGGCCCGGTGGTGCTGGGCCAGCCGGACCGCCTCGCGATGGAACCCCACAAAGATGGCTTTGAGGGTTTCGGTCAAGGCTTCATGAGGGCGGGGTGCTTCGGTCACATGGGACTATAAGCATAATGGGCGGGGGGTGAGAAAGCGGGAAAAGGTTAGGGGAAGGTAAGGAAGGCGAGGGAAGGGCTACTTTTTTGAAAAAAAGTAGCAAAAAAATTTTGTTAATTGGGGCACGGGCGTTCGAGAGGCACGTGCCCCGAGTCAGAGAGTTTTTTGGTTCTTTTTTGCAAAAAAGAACTCTTTGCCTTGCCTTGCCTTGCCTTGCCTCGCCTTTCTGCGGGAGGCGGGTGGATGGGTTTTGGGGTTGTGATCGATGGGCTTCGCAAGGGCTCTGCCCATCCTACGGTTTGCTGGATTCGCACGGACCTCGGGGGGTCGCGCGCGCCCTTCAGCATGGACGAGACGATCCCGCAATTGGTGGAAACGTTGCTGGCACAACAGGGGGTGCCGGGACTGCGCTTCATCGACCGGCATGGTGCGACCGTGCCGTGGTGATGGGTGGATTATGGCCGTTCTTTTTGCTTCGGCAGAGGGTAATGGGGGCGCGGGCTAAGTGCCTTCCAATTTTTGAGGAAGCAGAGGGAAGCAAAGGAAGGCTACTTTTTTGAAAAAAAGTAGCAAAAAACTTTCGTTGGTTGGGGTAGCGGCGTTGGGATCGACACGGACTCAAATTCAAAAGAGTTCCTGCTAACCCATAAGCCTCAGCCAATTTCAACAAGCGATACGGCATAGGCGGCGCCGTGACGATAGCGTAGCCGAGTCGGGGGATCATGCTGGCGAGGTCGTATCTGCGGTTGCTGAAGGGGCGGTGAAATCCAGGGAGTTGTAAAAGAAGTGCTTGCCATAAACCGGAATGCAGTACGAAGGTGATCGATAGCGCCTGCGCTCGCTCGTCTGGCTTCTAAACGTGTCTTTTTCAAATTAATCTTCATTTTCGCGATTCACCACAAGGTATGTTCGTCTTGTGTCGAGGATTGCAATAATCGTTTCGGCCATGCGATAAAATGTATATAGACATTCCAGATAAATTAAATTGATCACAAACGCGATTAATACTAACAAGATCGGAGTGAGTTTTAATACGGTCAGAAACCAGTCCTGGGTGGATGCCACCTTTATCAAGCCAGATTCAAGCGGCCACGAATTCATTGCCGGTTGGATATCAAAGTTGAAGCTTGCAGCAACAAGAAGAACCACCTCTAAAATAGATAACATAATGAAATATGCTGACCTTGCACGAAAATTTTGTGACAATATATCCAACTTCATTATGTCTTGTCTATCATTTTCACTTTCAGATTTTGGCAAACCAAATGATGCTAAAGCGTGATCCGAAAATAGCGCGGTGAAGGTAAATCCTGTAAGAACAGTTATGCCTGTTGCCATCATTGAATAGACGTTTGACACAGAATTACATGAAAACAAAGAAAAACAAATTGAAATAGTTATGAATAATAAAAAACGAAAAATATGTCGCTCTGGTTTCCCTAAAGCGGTGTTGATATAGGTTCTATAGTTTTCACGTAAAAGCTTAATCATGATATCAAACCAAAAGTGGTATAACTTTTTCTCTCATTACTTTTATCATTTCGTCTCTAACTTGAATTCTGTTTGGGATTCCGGAAGAATCAACCTCGGCGTGCAGTAAAAATCTAGTAGCCAAGTTGTTGCCCCCAAGAAAATAAACAGTCGAAGTTCTTCCATTTTGTCGTATTATAGCCGAGCATCCGACAATATCATCGTCATCAAGTTCAATCATATTTCCTTCCTTGACCAATAAGGCAATCGCTGC
>JAQTXO010000096.1 GCA_028688765.1 Acidiphilium sp.
AAGCTGACGCTGCGATTGTCGCCGATGACGAGGACGCGGGTTCCGGGGTCCACCACGGCTTCGAGTTGCAGAATGGCGGAAAGCGGCTGGTCTTCGCCGCTGATGTCGATGAGGATGGTGCGCGGGGTTTCGATCTGGCCGAGGCGTTCGAGCGATCCGGCGAAGGGCGTGGTGTGCAGGATCAGTCCGGCGGGAAAGGCGGGTGCGAGGGCGGCGCGCAGGATGTGGGCGGTTTCGGCATCCCGGACGAAGCCCATGAACAGGGGCCGGTCGCGGCTGAGGGGTTCCACGCTTGCCGGATCGAACAGCAGGCTGGTTCCGGGGGTCATTGGGCGGTCGATCCCGGCGGGGTGAACTGGGTTTGCTGGGCGGGCCCCTGGAAGATGGTCATGCTTTCGCCAGACATCGGGGCGCTGACTGCGGTGAGGGCGGGGGAGACCTGGCCGCTATAAACCGGGGGCGGCGGGAGGTGGATGGGACCGGGCGCGAGATCGGTGGGACGGACGATGAGCGAGAGCGGGCCGAGATGGGCGGCGACATCGACCCGTTCGGCCTGATCGGGGGTGACTTCGAGGGTGACGGTGCGGGCGGGCGCTTCTTCCTTGCCGTGGGTGTTAGCCCCCTGGACCAGGCGCTGGTCGATCGCGATGACCCGGACGTCCGACAGGATGGTTTCGGCGGCGACGCTTTTCGACGGGGGAAGATTGGGGGCGGAGAGGCTTTGGGTGAGAATGAGATCGACGTGATCGCCCGGCCAGATCAGGCCGGCGGTGCCGGTGATGGCGTCGACCCCGACCGAGACGGCCCTCATGCCCGGTTTGAGCACGGCAGCGAGAAAGCCATGATCGCCGGGGCGGATGACCTGGGAGATCAGGAGCGGCGCGCCGGCATCGAGCGGTTGGCGGACCATCGCGCCGGTATAGGCGGAGCGGTTGGCCGGGGTATCGAGCACGGTGCCGGGGGGCGGGGTGGCGGTGGATTCGGCGATGGTGGAGAAGTCGGCGGGCTGGATCAGGCTGCCGGCGCGCAGCGGATGGGCGGTGGCGAGGATGAGGATTTTCGGGGCTGCGGCGATTTGTGGCCTGGCGGGATGAAGTTCCAGCCAGGCCACGATGCCGAAACCGGCGAGGCCGAGAGCGAGGACGACGAACAAGGATAGGCGGAGGAGCATTGGTCAAAATCCTTGGTCGTGAACAAGCATAGTCTAACATATTGTCAATAATTAATTATATTCGAATGTTATGGAGCCGTGTTCAGGCTTCCGCTTATCTTTGAGAATACATTATTCAGATCTCCGCCAACTGTTGTCAAGATCGTAATGATTGCTACGGCAATCAGCGACGCAATCAATCCATATTCCAATGCCGTGACGCCGCGTTTGTCGTTGAAGAGGTGGATGCCGCGGACGGCGAGCCAGGTTTTGGTGTAGTCGAGCATGGTCAGGTCTCCTTCGGCCGCGCGGGGGTCCGGGGCGGTTGGTTGAATTCTGGGACCGGGGTTTTTCCGGCGGGCCGTGCCTTGGGGAAGGTGGACGGCTTGGGTATTCATGGCGCGATATAGACAGGGAAAACTTGCCAAACGGTTAATGGGTGCCGGGAAAAATGGGGGCGGAAGGGGATTTATGCGCGCTTTTCGCCTATTTTGTTGCTATATCGTAACAAAATAGGCGTGCGAAGTCTTCGCTTGGTGGGGCGATTTTTTGCGACATCGGGAGGTCGGGGGCGGCAGTGGCCGGGCGCGCGGGTGATCGTGCGGTGGCGATGCCGGGATTGCTGGTGTGGGGCAATGGGGGGCGCGTTTGGCCGGTGCGGAGCACGGCGGTGATGATACGGCGGTGCAGCGCAACGTGCTGGCAGGCGCGTTCGATTCGAACGGGTTCGCCGGTGCGCCGGACGGGCGCGGGAAGGTGAGGTCAGCGAGTTGGGTGATGAAGGAATCGAGGTGTCGGCAGGCGAAGTTCAGCCCGGGATGCTTGTGCGCGAGGACGGCCAGAAGATCCTGAAGGATCTGGATAAGCTTGCCGATGACAGCGGCGGCATCGATGGGGTGAGGTGGCGCGGTGCTGGACACGCAGGCTAATAATCACATGGGGCGGGGGGTGAGAAAGCGGAGTGAAGGGAAGAAGGGCTACTTTTTTGAAAAAAAGTAGCAAAAAACTTTCGCTCCTCTGGGGCACGGGCGTTGTCACCGGCACGGACCCAGATTCAAAAAAGTTTTTTGGTTCTTTTTTTCAAAAAAGAACCCTGCCTTCCCTCCCCTTCCCTACCCCAGCGGATCACTCCCCAGCAGAGCCAGCGCCGCCCATGCGGTCGGGGCGAGGGCGGGAACCCGGTAGTAGTCGAAGCGTTCCGAATCGGCGCCGGGGCCTACTGTGAGGCCGGTGGCGAGGCGGGGGATGCTGGTGGTGAACAGCAGGCCGGAGGGGCTGATCTGGCTCGCGATCGTGGCGAGGAAGCGGTTGGCGGTGGCGGGTTGGCCGGTACGGTGGAGGGCGAGGGCGGCGAAGGCGGTGCCTTCGGTCCAGATGCCCTGGCTGGCGGTGCTGAAGCCGATTCCGGCTGGATTGGTGCGGGGCCAGCCGAGGCGGGCGATGGCGGGGGCGAGGGACTCGGCGTCGGTGAGGCCCGCGAGGGTGGGCCAGATAGTGGCGTCGGCGGCGAGAAGGGGGTTGTTTGCGCCGTTGGGGGTGAGGCCGGCGTCGAACAGGTGGGTTGCGGGGTTTTTCATGGACCGGACGAAGCGGGCGGCGTGGGCGGCGCGGTTCGGGCGGTGGAGTCGGGCGAAGGCGATGGCGCAATCGGTGTTCTGTTCGGTGCTGACCCAGCGGAGTTTCTGCTGGTCGGGCGGGAAGCCGAAGACGCCGCCGGTGTAGCCGTGGGCGTTGGCGCAGTTGGTGACGATCCAGTCGCCCGCGCGGGCGGCGGCGGCTTCGTAGCGGTCGCTGTTGACGCCGGCGTCGCGCAGGGCGGTCCAGAGCAGGATGGCCCAGGCGATCGGGCCGGTTTCGCTGCCGACCTGATAGGGGTCTTCGGCCCAGATATTGGCCTGGGCGTCCCACCATCCGGGCAGGGCGACCGGGATGGCGACGGGGCCGGCGCGGTAGGCGTTGCGGAGGCGGCCATCGGAATAATTGGGGTCGTGGGCCTGGGCGAGTTCGAAGGCGTCCGCGATGCGGGCGGCGTGGAGGGCGTGGCCGCCGGCGATGAGGGCGAGGCCGGCGAGGGCGTTGTCGTAGGTGTAGGCGGCGGGATTATTGGCGGGGGCGAATTGGGGATAGCGGGCGTTTGCGGTGCGGTCGGGGTAGCTGGCGAGCAGCGCGGGGCCCGGGGAGACGGCGTCGAGCTGCGCACGGATGGTGTTGATCAGGGTGGCGGGCAGATCGGTGGGCGGGGCGGCGGCGGGCGGCGGGCGCGTTGCCGCACGACCGATCACGGGGGTGGCGAGCAGCCCCGCGAGGATCGTGCGGCGGGGGATCATTTCAGCTCAGCGCGGCGACCAGGGCTTCGGCGGTGCGACCGTTGGCGATGGTGGCGGCGCGGCGGTCGTAATGCACGCCGTTGACCCGGGCGAAGGCGTGCTGGACGCCGGGATAGACATGGGTTTCGATTTCGGGCTTGCCCTTGGCACCGGCCAGGACGGCTGCGCGGATTTCGGCGTTGGCGAACTCGTCCTGCTCGGCCATGTGGACGATCAGCTTGTGCTTGATGTTGCCGAATTCGGGGACCAGCTTGTCGAGGGCGACGCCATAATAGGAGATGTTGAGATCGGCGTCCGACCGCGTGGCCATCATGACCGCGAGGCGTCCGCCGAGGCAGAAGCCGACGGTGGCGACTTTTCCGGTGCTGCCGGGGAGTTTGCGGGCGGCGGCGAGGGTGGTTTTGAGGTCTTCGATGCCTTTGTCCTGATCGAAGCCGTTCATTAGAGCGAAGGCTTTTTTCCATTCGGCTTCGGATTTGTCGGTGATGTCAACGCCGGGTTCCTGACGCCAGAAGAGGTCGGGGGCGACCGCGATGAAGCCCATTTCCGCGATTTCGTGGCAGGTGGCGCGCAAGGCGTCGTTCACGCCGAAGATTTCCTGGATGACGACGACCGCGCCGGTCGGGTGGGTCGAGGGGGTGACGGTGTAGGCTTTGAAACTGCCGGACCCGTCGGCGGCTTTGAGGTCGATGCTGCCGGTGGTCGTGGTGATTTTATCGGTCATAAGGGTTTCCTCAGCGCAGGTTGAATGGATACGCGGCACTGTATACGCGGCACTGGGGGCCGCGCGCCTCGATCAGAGATAGTGTTCCTGCGGCGGAAGGAAACCGTTGAAACCCTGGCTCGCGTAACTTGTGACGTAGGCGCCGGTGTCGTGGATCAGGATGCGGTCGCCGGATTTGAGGCTGGCGGGCAGGTGATAGGGGGTGTCGCGGTACATGACGTCGACCCCGTCGCAGGACGGGCCGGCGAGGATGGCGGGCGCGTCGGGGCCGGTGAGGCCGGGGGCGGTGATGGCGTATTTGATGGCCTCGCCTTCGGTTTCGGCGAGGCCGCCGAAGCGGCCGATATCGAGATAGACCCAGCGGCGATCGGAATCTTCGCGGCGGGTGCAGGCGAGAACGACTTCGGTGACCGCGACCCCGGCATCGGCCACCACGGCGCGGCCCGGTTCGATCAGGAGATCGGGCAGGTCGTTGCCGAAATGGGCGCGGACCGAGGTCATGATGGCGTCGCCGAAGGTGCCGATCGCGGGGATGTCGTCGCGGTAGCGGGTGGGAAAGCCGCCGCCGAGGTTGAGCAGGCGCAGGTCGATGCCCCGGGCGCGGAGGTCGGAGAAGACCATCGCGGCCTGACCGATCGCGGTCTGGTAGGCGCCGACGCCGGTTTGCTGGCTGCCGACATGGAAGGACACGCCGTGGGGGATCAGGCCGAGATCGCGCGCGGTGATCAGCAGGTCGCGCGCATGGGCGCCGGTGGTGCCGAATTTGCGCGAGAGCGGCCAATCCGCGCCATCCTGGCTGACGGCGAGGCGGCAATAGACTTTGGCGCCCGGCGCGGCGGCGGCGATTTTGGCCAGTTCCTCGTCCGAATCGAAGGCGAAGAGATCGACACCGCTGGCGAAGGCTTCGGCGATGGCGCTGGATTTTTTGACGGTGTTGCCGAAGCTGATCGCGGAGGGTGCGGCGCCCACGGCGAGGCAGGCACGGATTTCCTCGATGCTGGCGGCGTCGAATCGCGAGCCGAGGCCGAGCAGGCGGTCGAGCACCGGGGCGGCGGGGTTGGCCTTGACCGCGTAATAGATCGCGGCATCGGGCAGGGCCTCGCGCAGCGCGCCGAAATTGGCGGCGATTCGGTCGAGATCGACGAGGATGGCCGGGGTGGCGAGACCCTCGGACTCGAGACAGCGGGCAGAATCAAGAAAACGGGCGAGTTTAGGGGTCATGAACCCACTCCCTTCCCAGGTCAGAGCTTTGCGATCAGGCGCAAAGCAGGTTGCGAAACGGTCGAACGAACCAGCGACCAGACGGATGCCAGAACGCTTGACGTCGTTGCGTAACCCCCGAGAGGGCAGAGGCACGTGCGTTGCTGCGTGCGCAGCACATGGAGTTGCTGCGTGACGGGGCCGATAAACCGATCATGCGGGTAATGCAAGTGACAATTTAGTTGGGGCGAAGGGGCGGGATGGGCCAAAGGGAAGCAAGCAATCTTCTTTTTTTGTAAAAAAAGAAGCAAAAAAACTTTGATTCCTCGGGTCCGTGCCGATGAAACGCCCGGGAACCAGATCAAAAAAAGTTTTTTGCTTCTTTTTTCCAAAAAAGAAGCGCTTTCTCGCTTGGCTCGCTTCGCCCGATCGCCTGTCCAGTAGAAGCGGCAGTGAGCGATTGTTCCAGCAACACTATGAAATGTTTGGTGCCCTGCCCTGCCGCGTCTCGGCGCGCTATTGTAACATCCATGGAAACCATGCCGCATATTCTGGTGGTCGATGATGACCGGGAGATCCGCGATCTGCTCGCGCGGTTTCTCGAACGCCAGCGGTTTCGGGTGACGGCGGCGCGGGATGGGCGGGAGGCGCGGCGGGCGTTTCTCAACGGGCATTATCAGCTCGTGGTGCTCGATCTGATGCTGCCCGGCGAATCGGGGCTGGATGTCGCGCGGTGGCTGCGGGCCGAGACCCAGGTGCCGATCATCATGCTGACCGCGATGGGCGAGGAGCCGGACCGGATCATCGGGCTCGAACTCGGGGCGGATGATTATGTGACCAAGCCGTTCAATCCGCGCGAGCTGGTCGCGCGGATACGGGCGGTGCTGCGGCGGGTGGGTGAAGGCGAGGAGCGCGGGCGCGAGGCCCCTGCCCGGCTTTATGAATTTGCCGGATGGTCGCTGGAGACGGCGCGGCGGCGGCTGGTCGATCCGCAGGGGGTCGATGTCGCGTTGACCGGCGGCGAGTATGATTTGTTGCTGGCGCTGCTGGATCGGCCCAACCGGGTGCTGACGCGCGACATGCTGCTGGATTTGCTGCGCGGGCGGCAGGCGGGGCCGTTCGACCGGGCGATCGATGTCGCGATTTCGCGGCTGCGGCGCAAGCTGGAGGATGACGGGCGGAACGCGCAACTGATCAAGACCGTGCGCGGCGGGGGGTATGTGCTGGCCGCGACGGTCGAGCGGACATGATCGGACGGCTGCGGCTGTGGCCGGCCAGTCTGGCCTGGCGCACCGCGATCACGCTGCTGGTGGGGTTTGCGATCGTGCAGGCGATCGGGCTCGGGATTCATACCGTCAACCAGATGGCGCTCAATCATATCATCACCGAGCGGGAGATTGCGACGCGGGATGCGATTTTGTACCGGCGGGTGGTTCTGGAGCCGCAGGACCGGCGGGCGGCGATTGTGGCGACGGCGCAGGGGGTGAAGGGTGATGTGATCAGCCTCGATCCGATTCCGCCGTTTTCGGGGAGTTTCGACCTGCCGCTGCCGGTGCGCCAGATTTTGCGGGGCGCGTTGCTGGCGTTTCCGACCCCGCCGGGGATGCGGCCCCGGCGGGTGCTGATGCGGGGCGCGGTGGAGCCGCCGCTGCTGATCATGAGTTTCGAATTGCCGGATCAGGGGTGGCTGACGATCCGAAGTCCGTTCCGCCCGACGCCGCCCTGGGCGACGCCGGGGTTTGCGACTGCGTTTCTGGTGATGTTCGGGCTGGGGGCGGTGCTGATTTTCTGGGCGGTGTTCCGGCTGACTGCGCCGGTGCGGACGCTGGCGGAGGCGGCGGAGCAGTTGGGGCGCGACATTCAGCACGCCCCGGCGCTGCCGGAAAGCGGGCCGACCGAGATTGCGACGGCGGCGGTGGCGTTCAATACGATGGCGGCGCGAATCCGGCGGTTCGTCGAGGACCGGACGTTTCTGCTCACCGCGATCGGGCATGATCTGCGCACGCCGATCACGCGGTTGAAGCTGCGGACCGAATTTCTGGAGGATGAGGCGCAGCGGGAGAAGTTTCTGGGGGATCTGGACGAGTTGGAGGCGATGCTGGCCTCGACCATCGCGTTCGGGCGGGATGTCGCGCAGACCGAGGCTTCGGTGCCGATCGATCTGGCGACGCTGCTGCGCACGGTGATCGACGAGACCTCGGATATCGCGCCCGATTGCGCGGCGGCGATGCGCTATGCCGGGCCGGATCATTGCACGCTGCGGGGGCGGCCGCTCGCGCTGAAGCGGGCGTTTGCGAATTTGATCGGCAATGCGGTGAAGTATGGCGATGCGGCGCGGGTGACGCTGCACGAGGCCGGGCATCATACGTTGCGGATCGATATCGAGGATGACGGGGCGGGGATTCCGCCGGGAGAGCTGGAGCGGGTGTTCGAGCCGTTCCGGCGGGTGGAGACCAGCCGCAACCGCGAGACCGGGGGCAGCGGGCTGGGGCTGGCGATCGCGCGGAATGCGATCCGGGCGCATGGCGGGGATATCACGCTGGCGAACCGGTCGGGCGGCAAGGGGCTGATCGCGACGGTTTATCTGCCGACCTAGGTGAGGCGGTCAGGCGGTCAGGCGGGGAGCGGGTCAGGCAGTCGGGCGCTTGAAGAAGCCGGGTTCGGTTGGCGGTTCGGCGAAATCCTCGGTGATGGCGGTGACATCCGCGCCCGGCGGGCCTTTGCGGCAGGCGCGGAGGAGTTCCTCGACCGCTGCGTCATCCCCGGCGATCAGGGCTTCGAGCGTGCCGTCCCGCCGGTTGCGGACCCAGCCGGCGAGGCCGAGGCGGCGGGCGCGGGTGGTGATCCAGTCGCGGAAGCCCACGCCCTGCACGCGGCCGCTCACCACCAGGGTTTTCGCGATCATGCCCGGGTGAGATTAACGAAACTGACCGCGGATGCAATATCGCGCGCGACCAGGGCGCGGCGGACGGCGGATTCGGCATCGGTGCCCCATTGGCGTTCCTGCCAGTCTTCATCGAGGCGGGCGAGGTCGTGGGCCTCCGAGGCGGTGAGCGCGCCGGTGATGGCGGCGAGGCCGAGGATCAGGCTGCCGA
>JAQTXO010000097.1 GCA_028688765.1 Acidiphilium sp.
CAGGTCGGGATCCTGGGCCCCGTCGAACCGGGGGTCGAGCCCGCCGGCCTCGCGCAACAATGCGGTATCGGCGATGACGAGGTGGCAGATGTAATTGAGGTCGAGCAGGAAGCGATAATTGAAATCCGGCTTGAAGTTCGGCTCGGAGACGCGCCCGCTGCGGTCGATCTTGTCTTCGTCCGAGTAGAGCAGCCGGGCCCCGGTTCCAGCACATCGTCGTGATCGAAAAACGCGGTGACCTCGCCGGTGGCGGCTTCGAGGGCCTTATTTGTCGCCGCCGCGATGCCGCCATTGCGCGGCAGGACGATGAGCCTGATCCGTGGATCGACCCTGGCCATCCGGTCCAGCGTTTCGGAGAGCGCCTCGTCCTTGCTCGCGTCATCGACCAGGATGAGTTCCCAGTTGGGATAGGTCTGCGCCCGGACCGAATCGATGGCGGCCAGAAATTCCGCCTGGTTGGGGCGGAATACCGGGCACAGGATCGATACCAGCGGCGATCCGCCGATCGCGCCGTAACGGGCGGTGGCGCGGGCCGGGACGTGTTTCCGGCTCTGGCGAACCCAGCTTTCGTAATTGCCAAGCGTCAGCCGTTCCGCCGGCATCGCCGCCTTCAGTTCCCGCCGCAGATGGTAGGCGTAGCGGAACAACTCATCGGCCCGGTCGATCAGGCTGCTCAGCCGGGCGCGTTCGGCTTCGGCGGGGATCGCCAGTTCGAGCGGGCTGCCGCGCAGCAGAATACGGTCCGGCATGGCGTGGAAATCGAGCACGATCGATTTGCCGGTGCGCAATTCGGGGGGCAGCGCGTAGGAAAATCCGCAGGACGGATCGGCGCCGGTTGCCTCGGCGACATCGGCGCGGAATTCATTGGCGGTGAGTTCCGCGAGCGGCTGTCCCTTGGTCGAGATCAGGACGCGGACGCCGCCCATCCGGGAATTGCTGCGTTCATCGACGCGGACGACCCAGCCCTGGATCATGCCATCGACCAATCCATCGAGCACGCCCTCGATATGGATGCGGGTTTTCAGGCAGAAATGGAGTTCGGGCAGGACGAGGCCACCGCGCGTCGGCAGGCTGATCGGGTCGCCGTCGAGCGTGGCGAAGGACAGGACATGGCGCAGCCCGTCCTGAAACCGCAGCGGGATCATGTAGTCGAAACCGACCCGGGTGGTCGGGAGATTCAGCGGCGCGGTATCGGGCCGGTTGACGTCGCAGGAGATCACATCGGCGATCTGGCCGTCGATCAGCACGCGCATGGTCAGGGTGCGATCGGGAACCAGCGAGTCCACGGCCCAGCCGACCAGCGAGGCATCCTCGATCCGGTCGAGATAGCCGAGGATCACACGGCCGGGCCGCACGAGGGGAAGGTCGGAGCGCTTCGTGCGGTCCACACCGTTGGTGTCTGGCTGTTTCGCCATTCAGTCTATCCTTTTTGGTCGCCGGAAGCCCAACCTGTGATCCGCGTTCGCGTGAACCCGGTCGCCTCAGCAATAGATAGAATTCCCGCGTCATTCAAATGTTTTCACCGCAACGAGGCTGTAACGGCGGCGGAAACTGCATACGGATTTGTCATTTATGACGGTTGAATGACACAAATATCTCAATTAAGACGCAATATATATAATTTTTATTCACGAATGACTAAATATTGTGCGTGTGCCCGGCCTCGATCACTGAACCGTCCCGCAACGCTCACTCCTGGGTGAAATCGCCCGACTTGCCGCCGGATTTCGCCACGACCCGCAGCGCCTCGATCCGCATGGCGCGATCCGCCGCCTTCAACATGTCATAAATTGTCAGCGCCGCGACCGAGGCGGCGGTCAGCGCTTCCATTTCCACCCCGGTCGGCCCGGTGGTGCGGACGACGGCGCGGACATGGATGCCGGGCAGCGCCGCATCCGGCGTCAGGTCCACCGTCACCGAGGCAATCGCCAGCGGATGACATAACGGGATCAGATCCGCCGTGCGCTTCGCCGCCATGATGCCGGCGATCCGCGCGGTTGCGAGGACATCGCCCTTTTTCGCGGCGCCGGCGAGGACGAGAGCGAGGGTTTCCGGCCGCATCGTGACGTGACAGGAGGCTGCGGCATCGCGCACCGTGGCCGGCTTGTCCGAGACATCGACCATGCGGGCCGCGCCGGTCGCATCGATATGGGTGAGGCTCATGCCCCCACGCCGAGCAGGGCGCGGGTCGCTTTGGTGATGTCGTCCTGACGCATCAGGCTTTCGCCGACCAGAATGCCCTGGACCCCGGCGGCCTTGAGCCGTTCGATATCGGCGAAATCGCGGATGCCGCTTTCCGCCACCACGAAACGTTCCGGCGGGATAGTCGCGGCCATCCGCTCGGACAGGCTGATATCGGTGGTCATGGTCTTGAGATCGCGGTTGTTGATTCCGACCAGCCGTGCCCGCAGCCCGAGCGCCCGTTCGAGTTCGGTATCGTCATGGACCTCGGCCAGCACCGACATGTCGAGTGCGGTTGCCAGTTCCTCGAAGCGGCGGGCCTCGTCATCGGTGAGGGCGGCCATGATCAGCAGGATGCAATCCGCCCCGATCGCGCGGCTCTCGTAAATCTGCCATTCGTCGAGGATGAAATCCTTGCGCAGCATCGGCAGATCGACCGCCGCGCGCGCCGCCGTGAAATGCGCGATATCGCCCTGGAAATATTTACCGTCGGTCAGCACCGAAAGGCAGACCGCGCCGCCCTCCCTGTAGGCGCGCGCGATCGCCGCCGGATCGAAATCGGCGCGGATCAGCCCGGCGCTCGGCGAGGCCTTCTTGATTTCCGCGATCAACCCGGTGCGGCCCGACGCCGCGGCATCCATCAGCGCCCGCGCGAACCCACGGGGTGGCTCGGAATCCCGCGCGAGGCCCTTGACGGTATCGAGATCGCATTCGCTCCGCCGCCGCGCGGTTTCGGTGCGGGTATCGTCGCAGATCCGGCGCAGGATGTCGGCTGGGGCGTCGTTCATCGGGCGGGCTCCAGGGTTGTCGCACTCGCCCGCCGCAGCCGCTCCAGCGCCGCGCGCGCCGCGCCGCTGTCGATCGAGCCGGCGGCGATTTCCGCGCCGGTGCGGAAATCATCGGCCCGGCCCGCCACGATCAGTCCCGCCGCCGCGTTGAGCAACACGGCGTCGCGATAGGCCCCGGCCTCGCCATCGAGCAGCGCGCGGAGCCGCCCGGCATTATGCGCGGCATCCCCGCCGATGATCGCGGCGAGCGGGGCGCGCGCCAGTCCGGCCTCCTCGGGGGTCACGCTGGTCTCCGAGATCGCCCCGTGATCGAGCAGCACGATCCGGCTTTCGCCCACCAGCGTCAATTCATCGAGGCCCTGGCCGTGCACCACCATCGCCCGCTCGGTTCCGAGCTGGGCCAGGCTCTCCGCCATCGGCCGCGCCCAGACCGGGTCGAACACGCCGACCAGTTGCCGCCGGACGGAGGCGGGGTTGGCGAGCGGGCCGAGCAGGTTGAAAATGGTGCGGGTGCCGAGCGCGATCCGTGCCGCCGCCGCATGGCGCAGCCCGGCATGATGGCGCGGCGCATACAGGAACACGCACCCGGCCTCGTTCAGGATGGCCGAGAGCCGCTCGAACGGCGGTTCTACCGCGACGCCGAGGGCGGTCAGCACATCCGCCGCGCCTGAGCGCGAGGAGAGCGCGCGATTGCCGTGCTTGGCCACCGGCACGCCCAGTCCGGCGAGGACGAAGGTCACCGCGGTCGAGATATTCAGCGTGCCCACGCCGTCGCCGCCGGTGCCGCATACGTCGATCGCGCCCTCGGGGGCCTTGATCGCGCGCATCCGCTCGCGCATCGCGCGCACCGCGCCGGTGAGTTCCGCCACGGTTTCCCCGCGCACCCGCATCGCGAGCAGCATTCCGGCAATCTGGGCGTCGTTCGCTTTTCCGTCGATGATCGCGCCGAAGGCGGCTTCCGAAAGGTCTTCGCTCAGCTTGTCGCCCCGTGCCAGACGGTCGAGCACCGGTTTCAGATCGGCCAGAATCTCGGCCGAACCCTGGTTGCGGCCCCGTGCCAGCGCCAGGAAATTGCGCAGCAACGTGTGGCCATGCGCGGTCGCGATGCTTTCGGGGTGAAACTGCACCCCGAAAATCGGCAGGTCGCGATGCCGCATTCCCATGATCAGCCCGTCTTCGGTGAAGGCGGACGGTACCAGCGTTTCGGGCAGGGTTTCGCGCTCGACGATGAGTGAATGATACCGGGTCGCCTCGAACGCATCCGGCACGCCTGCGAAAATGTCGCTGCCCTGATGGCGGATCGCGGCCATCTTGCCGTGCATCGGCTGCGGCGCGCGCTTCACCACGCCGCCGAACGCCTGGCCGATCGCCTGATGACCGAGGCAGACCCCGAGGATCGGCACCTTGCCGGCGGCGGCGTGGATCAGGTCGAGGCAGATCCCCGCCTCGTTCGGGGTGCAGGGGCCGGGCGAGAGGACGATCGCCTCGGGCTGCAGGGCCAGCACCTCCTCCGGGGTGATCCGGTCGTTGCGCCGGACCACGCAATCGGCCCCGAGATCGCCGAAAAAATGCACGAGGTTGAAGGTGAAGCTGTCGTAATTGTCGATGATCAGGATCATGGCGCGCTCCGGTTCACGCTCACGTAGTTCACCGCATCCTCGGCGGCGCGGAACAGCGCGCGGGCCTTTTGCAGGCTTTCGGCATATTCCGCGTCGGGATCGGAATCCGCGACGATGCCGACGCCCGATTGGACGTAGAGTGTGTGGTCCTTGATCAGCGCGGTGCGCAGCGCGATGCAGGTGTCCATCGTGCCGTTCGCGGCGAAATAGCCGATGCAGCCGCCGTACAGGCCGCGCCGCGAGGGTTCGAACTCCTCGATGATTTCCATCGCCCGCACTTTCGGAGCGCCCGAAAGCGTCCCGGCGGGGAACCCGGCGATCAGCGCATCCAGTGCATCGGCATCGGGCCGGATCGTGCCTTCGACCGTGGAGGAGATGTGCATCACGTGGGAAAACCGCTCGATCGCGAAGCTCTCGGTCACTGCCACCGAGCCGATTTTGGCGACCCGCCCGACATCGTTGCGCGCGAGGTCGAGCAGCATGAGGTGCTCGGCGCGTTCCTTGGGGTCTTCGAGGAGTTCGCTCTCCATGGCCTCGTCCTCGGCGCGGTTGGCGCCGCGCCGGCGGGTTCCGGCAAGGGGGCGGATCGTGACGGTGCCGTCGCGCAGGCGTACCAGGATTTCCGGGCTCGATCCCACCGCCTGATAGGCGCCGAAATCGAGGAAAAACAGGAACGGGGCGGGGTTGATCCGCCGCAGGCTGCGGTAGAACGCAAAGGGCGGGGCGGTGAAGTCCTGCGCGAAACGCTGGCTCGCCACGACCTGAAACACGTCCCCGGCGACGATATATTCTTTCCCGCGTGCGACCATCGCCTTGAAATCGGCCTCGGTCATGTTCGGCACCGGCACCCCGGCGGGGGCGAGCGAGCCGGTGAGGTGCGGGGTCGGCTGGTCGAGCGCTGCCTGCGCCGCCTCGATCCGCGCGGTTGCGGCCTGAAAGGCATCCGCCGCCGTGATCCCCTCGCGCCGCCACGCCGGGGCGGCGAGGGTGATTTCGTCGTTCACCGAATCGAAAATCGCGAACAATCCCGGCCGCATCAGCACCGCATCGGGAATGCCCAGCACGTCGGGATTATCCGCCGGCAGCCGTTCCATCAGCCGGACCATGTCGTAGCCGAGGTAGCCGACCAGGCCGCCGGTCATCGGCGGGAGATGCTCCGGAAGGTCGAGCCGGGTTTCCGCAAGCAGGGCGCGCAGGCTCGCGAAGGCATCGCGATGATCGGCGACGAAGGCTCCGGTATCGAGGGCCGCGTCGCGATTGATGCTGACGACCCCGCTCTCGCAGCGCCACACGAGGTCCGGCGCGAACGCGATTACTGAATACCGCCCGCGCGCCGCGCCGCCTTCGACGCTTTCGAGCAGCAGGGAATAGGGCCTGCCGTGGGCGAGCTTGAGAAACGCCGCGACCGGTGTGATCAGATCCGCCGCGAGCACCCGCCACACCAGCGCGCCCGATCCTGCTTCATAGGCGGCGCGGAATCCGGTCATCGGGTCGGGCACGGCGTTCATAACCTCTCCTCAGTCACTGATCTGGTGCAGTTTCGCGGCGTTGATCTTCACATGATAGCGGCTGCGCAGGGCGGTCGCGTAGGTCTGCAGGATATCGGTCTGCATCGCATTGTCGAGCGAGGTCTGAATGCGGGCCACGATAGCGGGATTGCTGCCCGGCTTCGGCTCGGTGATGCTTTTCACCACCCCCACGACGAACTCGCTCTCGGTTTCAACCATGGTCGGCTCGCCCGGCTTGAGCGTGAAGATGATCGGCAGCAATTTGGCCGGGACCCCGGCGGCGGGCTTTGCGCGGGTCATCGGCGGCGAGGTCGTGATCGGCTGACCCGCCGCGTTCGCGGCTTGCGCGAAGGTTTTGCCGGATTTCACCGCGCTGATCAGGGACGCGGCGGCGATCTCCTCCTGGCGCTTGACCTGATCGCCGGTCCAGTCGCTCAGCACGGCGGTTGCGACCTTGTCGTAGGGTTTCAGCGCGGGGGGGATCAGCTTCTGCACCGAGACGGCGTAGTAACTGTCATCCGGCCCGGTGATCGCGCGCGGCTGCGCCCCCGGCGCGGTATCGAACGCGGATTTCACGATCGCGGCGCGCAAGGCCTTCGGGCCGGGGATCGGTGCGGGCTTGCCTTCGGCGGTCATGCCCTCCGCATCGAGCGTTCCCTCGACCGCCACGAGGTGGAGATCGCCCGGCAGATGATCGAGCGAGGTGTTGCCCGCGAGCGCATCCTGCAATTTCGTCACGCTGGCATCCACGACGTGACGCGCCTTGCGCAACTGCACCGCCGCCTTCACCTGCGGTTCCACCTGGGCCAGCGGCGTCGTGCCGCCCGGATTGGCCTTGGTCACCTTGAACACATAGGTGCCGAGCGCGCCGGTCACCGGCGCGGAGATCTGATCCGGCGTGGCGGCGAACACCGCCTTGGCCAGACGCCCGGAGGGGAACTGGTCCGGCTGGGCGTCGTTGAACGTCACTGCCGTTGCGGTCGCGGCATTGGCGGCCTGTTTCATTGCGGCCCAGCTCGTGCCCTTGTTCCACAGGGCCGCGAGTTTCGCCGCGCTCGGTGCGTCCTCGGCGGTGATGATCTCGACCGATCGGCTGGCGATGCGCCTGAATTTCGAGGCCTCGTCCTTGTATTCGGCGTCGAGTTCCGCCTTCGTCACGGTCTGGTCCGCCGCCAGCAGGGCGGGCGAGAGAATGACCACCTGGACTTTGCGCAGCGCGGGGGTTGAAAACCGCCCGGGGTGATCGCGCCAGTACCGCCTGAGCACCGCCGTCGCGGGCGGGGGCGGGGGTGTTGCGGCGGCGAAGGGGAGTTGCGCGTACTCGATCGTGCGTTCCTGACCGACATAATCATAGATATGCTTGACCAGCGGCGCGCGAGCCACGGCCCCCACGGTGATCGCCTTCACGATCTGGCTCGCGTTGAGGCCGCGCGAAATATCCGCCATGAACGCCGCAGGGGTCAGGTTATGCTGGGCGAGCACCTGATTGAAGGTCGCCTTGTCGAATTTGCCGTCCGGTCCGTCGAACACGCTCATCGCGAAAATCTGCGCCCGCAACGCCTCGGGCGGTGCCACGACGCCGAGATGGCGGGCATCCAGCGCCATCGTCGCGCGGTCGATGGCCTGGCCCAAAGCGGCCCCGGCATAGAGGCGGCGCTCGCCCTGGCTGGGCTCCGCGCCGTTATGCGCCTGCGCATAGGCGGTGACCTGCTGCTGATACGATGAGTTGATGTCCTCGGCCTGGATCGACTGGCCGCCGACGGTGGCGACCGCCTCGCTCGACCCGTGCTGGGTGATCACGCTGGAGACCCCCCAGAAGATGAACACGGCGATCAGCACCATGAAAAAGGCGCGAACCAGCCAGTTGTCGAGCAATTTGCGGATCGTCGAGAGCATCCGTTTCCAACCTTGTGCAGCGAGAGACCGGCGTATTACCACGCGCGCCGCCGATTGCCACCCGGCCCATGCTGAGGCTACGAAGCAGCCTGCTCATTCCCGGCCGGTCGCACCGGCCCTGCCTGATAACCGAGGACACGATCCGATGCGCCAGATGATTGCGGGTAACTGGAAAATGAACGGCACCCTCGCCGGCCTCGCCGGCTTTGCCGCTCCCCTTGCGTCGGGCGTGGACGGGGTCGATCTGCTGATCTGCCCGCCCTTTCCCCTGATCGGGCCGATGATCGCGGCCTTCGCCGGTGCGCCGGTCGCGGTCGGGGCGCAGGATTGCGCGGTCGAGGTCGCGGGCGCCCATACCGGCGATGTCTCCGCCGCGCTCCTCGCCGAGGTCGGGGCCAGCCACGTCATTCTCGGT
>JAQTXO010000098.1 GCA_028688765.1 Acidiphilium sp.
AAAACTTCGATCTCAACCCCAAAATCGCCCGCCAGCTCGACACCAAGCGCGACATGATCGAGTCCGGCACGGGGATCGACTGGGCAACCGGCGAGGCACTCGGCTTCGGCTCGCTCCTGCTCGAAGGCCACCGGGTTCGCCTGTCCGGCGAGGATTGCCAGCGTGGTACCTTCAGTCAGCGCCACGCCGTCCTGATCGATCAGGTCAACCAGAACGAATACGTCCCGCTCAACAACGTGCGCGACGATCAGGCCCGGATCGAGATCTTCAATTCCCTGCTGTCCGAGGCCGGCGTGCTCGGCTTCGAATACG
Source organism: Acidiphilium sp. (assembly GCA_028688765.1). Lineage (GTDB taxonomy): Bacteria > Pseudomonadota > Alphaproteobacteria > Acetobacterales > Acetobacteraceae > Acidiphilium > Acidiphilium acidophilum. The sequence continues at coordinate 313 of JAQTXO010000098.1, forward strand.
GCTACTCGGTGGCCGACCCGCGTACTCTCGTGCTGTGGGAGGGCCAGTTCGGCGATTTCGCCAACGGCGCGCAGGTGATCATCGACCAGTTCATCGCGGCCGGCGAAAGCAAATGGCTCCGCATGTCGGGCCTCACGCTGCTGCTGCCGCATGGTTACGAAGGGCAGGGGCCGGAACACTCTTCGGCCCGTCCCGAGCGGTTCCTGCAACTCTGCGCCGAAAACAACATGTCGGTCTGCAACATCACGACCCCGGCGAATTATTTTCACGCCCTACGCCGTCAGATCAAGCGCAATTTCCGCAAGCCGCTGATCATCATGACCCCGAAATCGCTGCTGCGCCACAAGCTCGCGGTCTCCACCCTCGATGAAATGAGCAACGGTTCGGCGTTCCGGACCGTCATCGCCGAAATCGACCCGATCGCGCCTGCCGAACAGATCCGGCGGGTGGTGCTATGCGCCGGCAAGGTCTATTACGATCTGCTGGCGGAACGGCGCGACCGCGGCATGACCGATGTCGCGATCGTCCGGCTCGAACAATTCTATCCATTTCCCAAAAAGGCCTTGAAGGCGGCGATCGAGAGCTACACCAATGCCGAAATCATCTGGTGCCAGGAGGAACCCGAGAATATGGGAGCCTGGCATTTCCTCGACCGGCGGATCGAGCAGGTGCTCGATTGCATGGGGGGGACGATGACGGCAAAGCGCCCGGCCTATGTCGGGCGGAAATCGGCGGCGAGCCCGGCGACCGGGTTGGCACGTACCCACGCGGCCGAACAGGCGGCGCTGGTCAAGCAGGCGCTCGGCATCTGAAACTGAGACAGTAAAAAAGGTCATACATGTCCACCGAAATCAAGGTTCCCACTCTGGGCGAAAGCGTGACCACGGCAACCGTCGCGCGCTGGATCAGGAAGGTCGGCGAACGGGTCGAGCGCGACGAAGCGCTCGTGGAACTGGAAACCGACAAGGTGACGGTGGAAGTCAACGCGCCCGAAGCCGGGACGATCGAGGCGATCGCGGCGGATGAGGGGGCCGAGGTCGAGGTCGGTGCCCTGCTCGGCACCATCGTGGCCGGTGGAAGCGCGAGCGCCGCGCCGCCGGAGGCCAAGCCCGCGGCCATCCCCCCGGCGGGCGTCAACCCGCCACCTTCGCCATCCGGCCCAGTCGCCCGCGGCGGCCACGCGCCGCTTCCCGCCGCGCAGAAGCTGATGACCGAGCAAGGGCTCGAACCCGCCCAGATCGACACCGGCTCGGGCAAGGATGGCAGGATCACCAAGGGCGACGTGCTCAGCGTCCTCGAAAAGCCGAAACCCGCAGCCGCCCCCGCGACCCCCAAGCCGCCCCGTACTGATGATGTCCGCGAGGAACGGGTGAAAATGACCCGGCTGCGCCGCACCATCGCCGCCCGGCTCAAGGAAGCCCAGAACAACGCGGCCATGCTGACCACCTTCAACGAGGTCGACATGAGCGCCGTCATGGCATTGCGCGCCGAGTACAAGGACGCGTTCGAAAAGAAGCACAAGGGGGTGCGCCTCGGCTTCATGAGCTTCTTCGTCAAGGCTTGCGTCGCGGCCCTGCGCGAGTTTCCGGCGGTCAATGCCGAAATCGACGGCGATGACATCGTCTATAAAAATTTCGTCAACATGGGCATCGCGGTATCGAGCCCCAACGGTCTCGTCGTCCCGGTGCTGCGCGATGCCGACCGGATGAGCTTTCCTCAAATCGAAGCCGCCATCAGCGATTTCGGCAAGCGCGCCCGGGACGGAGCCTTGAAGCTCGACGAGTTGTCCGGCGGAACCTTCTCGATCACCAATGGCGGCGTATTCGGTTCGTTGATGTCGACCCCGATCCTCAACCCGCCCCAGTCGGCAATCATGGGCATGCACAAAATCCAGGACCGCCCGATGGCGATCGGCGGCAAGGTCGAAATCCGTCCGATGATGTATCTCGCGGTCTCCTACGATCACCGGATCATCGACGGGCGCGAAGCCGTGTCGTTCCTCGTGCGGGTGAAGGAAAGTATCGAGGATCCGCGCCGGTTGATGCTGGAAATCTAAAAGGCAAGCTTCCGGGCGGTCGCGGTGCGATCAGGCGATGCCGGCGCACGAATAGATAACATGAAATTTTTTTGGTTCTTTTTTACAAAAAAGAACATCTTCCTTGAAGGACCGCCCCATGTCTGACCAGTTCGACCTCATCGTGATCGGCGCCGGCCCCGGCGGCTATGTTTGCGCCATCCGCGCCGCGCAACTCGGCATGAAGGTCGCCTGCGTCGAAAAACGCGCGACCCTCGGCGGCACCTGCCTCAATGTCGGGTGCATCCCGTCCAAGGCGTTGCTGCAATCATCCGAGAATTATCACGCTGTCCGGCACGATTTCGCCGCACATGGCGTGATCGCCGAGGATGTCCGTTTCGACCTGTCCAAAATGATGGGCCACAAGGACGAAGTCGTCACCGCGAACACCAGGGGCGTCGAATTCCTTTTCAAAAAAAACAAAGTCACCTGGCTAAAGGGCGAAGCCCGCTTCAAGACCGCCGATACCATCACGGTCGGCACCGAAAGCTACACCGCGAGGTCCATCGTCATCGCCACCGGCAGCGAGAGCGTGCCGCTGCCCGGCGTCGCGATCGATGAAACCCGCATCGTCACCTCGACCGGCGCCATCGCGCTCGCGCAGGTGCCGCATCATCTCGTCGTCATCGGCGGCGGCTATATCGGGCTCGAACTCGGCAGCGTCTGGCGCCGTCTGGGAGCCGAGGTGACGGTCGTGGAGTTCCTCGACCGGCTCGTCCCGACGATGGATGGCGAAATCGCGACCGCCTTCCAGAAAATTCTGACCAAATCCGGCATGAAATTCCGCCTCGGCACCAAGGTGACCAAGGCGGAAACCACCGGTGAAGGCGTCGCCTTCACTCTCGAACCCGCAGCAGGTGGCACCGCCGAGACCCTCACTGCGGACGTCGTGCTGGTGGCGATCGGTCGCCGTGCCCATACCGAAAATCTCGGACTCGACGCGATCGGGGTGACCACGGACGCGCGCGGACGGGTCGTGACCGACGCGCATTTCGCGACCAACGTGAAGGGCATCTACGCCATCGGCGATGTGATCGCAGGCCCGATGCTCGCCCACAAGGCCGAGGAGGAAGGCGTCGCCCTCGCTGAAATTCTTGCCGGGCAGGCGGGTCACGTCAATTACGGCGCCATCCCGGGCGTGGTCTACACATGGCCGGAAATCGCCTCGGTCGGCCAGAACGAGGAGGAACTGAAAGCCGCCGGAATTGCTTACAAAGTGGGCAAATTCCCGTTCACGGCCAATGGCCGTGCGCGGGCCATGGGCGATACCGACGGTTTCGTGAAACTCCTGTCCGACAAGGCGACCGACCGTTTGCTCGGTGCCCACATCATCGGGCCGGACGCCGGCACGATCATCGCCGAACTGGTCATGGCCATCGAATTCGGTGCCTCCGCCGAAGATGTCGCCCGCACCAGCCACGCTCATCCCACCCTGAACGAAGCAGTCAAGGAGGCGGCGCTGGCCGTGGACGGGCGCGCTCTTCACATTTGAAGGGTCGCGCCTCACCCGTGGATCAAGACCCCCTTGTAGTTACGTTTGCGGATCACCAAAATTTAATTCGAGAACAACATTTCAGTTTCGTCCTCGTTACAGAATACTGTGATCTTGTTCCATTCATCTGCGGAGACCGCCTGACGTGATTTTCAAACCGCCGTTCAACCCGGGATGCGCTCGCCCCGCCGCCTCGAAGTCCGGCTCGGTGCCCGATGGATTCTGATATCGCCCGCCACGGCGAGCTGTCCGAGGGCGTGGCATTGGGCCAGTTCGAAAAGATGCTCGCCCTGAGCCAGTTTGCCGGTGGCCTTGCGCACGACTTCAACAATCTTCTTGCTGGCATCATTGGCAACCTCGACATGGTCGCGGTTCGCCTCGCGCAGAACGACCATGTATCGGCGGCGTCCTACCTTGAGGGTGCGCGCAGCGCCTCCCGCCGGGCGGCGGGGTTGACCCAGCGCCTGCTCGGCTTTTCCGGCCGCCAGCAGGTCATGCCGGTGGCGATCGAACCGGCCCCGTTCCTCGCCGATGCCGCCGAACTGATCCGCCACGCAATCGGCCCGCATATCCTCGTCGCCACCGAGTGCCCCGAGGATATCTGGCAGATCCATTGCGATCAGGATCAGCTCGAAATCGCGCTGCTCAACCTCGCCTTCAACGCGCGTGACGCGATGGACAATCAGGGCCGCATCCAGCTGCACGCCGCGAATGTCCGCCACGAACGCCCGACCCACAACAAAGTGGCGATCCCCGGTGATTACGTCGCGATCAGCGTGATCGATCACGGCACCGGCATGACCACGCATGTAGCTTCGCGCGCCTGCGAGCCGTTCTTTTCCACCAAGGTCAACGTCAAATCCAGCGGGCTCGGCTTGGCCACCGTGTTCGGATTCGCCATGCAATCGGGCGGCGACCTCATGTTCGAAACCCGTGAAGGCCAAGGCACCACCGCAACCCTGCTCATCCCACGCGCGGAATGAGCGGACCGGTTCAGTCGTCGCGCTGAACCCGCTCCTGGCGTTCGTGGCGTTCCTGCGCTTCAATCGACAACGTGGCGATCGGCCGGGCCATCAGGCGTTTGAGCCCGATCGGCTCGCCGGTTTCCTCGCAATACCCGTAAGTGCCGTTCTCGATCCGCGCCGTCGCCTGATCGATTTTGCCGATCAGCTTGCGGGCACGGTCGCGCGTCCTCAATTCCAGCGCCCGGTCGGTCTCGACACTCGCGCGGTCGGTAATATCCGGCTCAAGTATTCCGCCTTCCGAAAGGCTCGCCAACGTCCCGTTGGCTTCCATCAGCAAATCATGCCGCCAACGTAACAGTCTCTGACGGAAGTATTCGATCTGCATCGGGTTCATGAACTCTTCGTCTTCGCTCGGAACGTAATCCGGGGCGAGCGTAATCAACATGAGAATGAGCTCCTCTTGCGAGCCGGCCATCCGGAGATCACCTTGGGCCGCACGCTTGGGCGGCTTATAGCTTCACCCCAAGGCCTCGCCAAGGCCCGGCGGCGCTCAATTCACCGCGCCGTCACACCGGAGCGCCGATCGCCCGACACCGTGCAAGTTCCACCCGCGCGCGCAGCCGGATCGCGCCGATGATCCGGCGCAACGCAGGGTCGTCCGGCTCGATCATCGCGCCCACCGCGTCGTGCAGGTGCGCCAGCGCCTGCCCATCATTCCCGGCCATCGATGCGGCCTGCAATCCGCCAAGGGCGCCGAGCACCGTCTCGCCCGAGAGCTGCGCCGCCCGATCACGTGTCTGGCTGCCGAAGACTTCCTGCACCGCCAGCAGCCCGCCGAGCGGGCTGGTCGCGGCCAGCGGCAGGGCCGAACCCCCTTCAGCCACTCGAAATCCGCCTGCGACGGCCTGTGCAGTCCCCTTGGCGTTGCGGATCGCCGATATGCGGCCAAGGCCGGTGATGCGGGTCATGCTGTGCTACCTTTCCTTCGAGTAGCCGAAACGACGGTCAGAGCCGAAACAGAATTTTCCCGACCGCAATCGACGATTTCCGAGCTTTAGCTGCAAAGTATTAACTTTTGCCTGCGATACTTCGCCCGTGAGCAAAAAAATCTCTCCCTCATCGCCCCAAAACGGGCCGTTCAGCCGGATCATCCTGATCATGGCCCTGCTGTGCGGCAGCATCCTCGCCGCCTGCGCCCCCGCCAGCGCGCAGGTGCGCATCAAGGACATCACGGATATCCAGGGCATCCGGGATAACCAGTTGATCGGCTACGGGCTCGTGGTCGGGCTCAACGGCACCGGCGACTCGCTGAATAACGCGATCTTCACGCGCCAATCCCTGATCGGCATGCTCGAACGGCTCGGCGTCAACACCGAGGATCAGGCCGCGAGCCTGCAGACCAAGGATGTCGCCGCCGTCATGGTCACGGCCAACCTTCCTGCCTTCTCGCACAGCGGCGAACAGATCGATGTCACGGTCTCGGCCCTCGGGGACGCCAAGGACCTGACCGGCGGCACCCTCCTGGTCACGCCTCTGCTGGGTGCGGATGGTCAGGTCTACGCCGTCGCGCAGGGGTCGCTCGTCACCGGCGCGATCAAGGCGAGCGGCGCGAATTCGACCTTCACCCAGGGCGTGCCCACGGTCGGACGCATCACCAACGGCGCCATCGTCGAGCGATCGGTGAATTTCAACCTCGCTTCCGAAACCACGCCGAAGCTCGAATTGCGCAACCCGGATTTCACCACCGCCGAGCGAATCGCCGAGGCGATCAATGCCGATCTCGGTCCCGGTATTGCCACGATGGACGATCCCCGCACCATCACCCTCGATCTCAAAGGCCGCAACGTGGTGCAGGATCTCGCCGATATCGAGGATCTCCGGGTGGAACCCTCGTCCCCGGCGACCGTCGTGGTCGATGAAGCGACCGGTACCATCGTCATGGGAGCGGATGTCCGGATCAGCACCGTCGCGATCGCTCAGGGCAATCTGACGGTGCAGGTCACCAATACGCCGGTGGTCAGCCAGCCTGCCCCGTTCTCGAACGGGCGAACCGTCTCGACCGCGCAGACAACGATTTCGGTCAACAAGGGCAAAGGCAAGAAAATGGACATTCTCCACGGCAGCGTCAGCCTAAGGCAACTGGTCTCCGGCCTGAATGCGCTCGGCGTCGCGCCGCATGACATGATCAGCATCCTCCAGGCGATCAAGGCGGCCGGCGCGCTGCAGGCCCAGTTGATCGTCCAATGAGCGGCACGATCCTGCCAGTCCCGATAGTGCCGACGGCGCAGGCCCCGAAGTTGATGCCGACAACAGCGGGATCTGCCGCCGCGACCGCCGACAAATTCGAATCGATGGCGATAGCGACCTTCCTCAAACCGATCTTCGCCACCATGGGCAAGGCCGAAGCCCCCTTCAGCGGCGGGTCGGTCGAAAAGCATTTCCAGCCCTTCCTGATCGATGCGATCGCCAAATCGATGGAAGCGCGCGGTGGTCTCGGCCTCAAACCGATGATCGAATCAGCGCTCGCAGCACCGAAGGCCGCTTCGTCCGCCGCGACGCCCAAACTGACCATGCACGCAACGACACCGACAGGAACCACGCCATGACTCCCGCCCCGAAACCCGACCCTGCCATCCTGACCGCTCTGGCCGCGCTGGCTGAAATCCTCGAAGAGGAAAATCTGGCCTTGTCGCACTCCGATTTCCGGGCCAGCGGCGACCTCGCCGCCCGCAAGCGCGCGGCCATCGGGACGGTCGAAGCCTGCGCGAGTGCGGTCTCTGCGGAAGCCGGTCGCGACCATGCGCGATTGGCCGGCGTCCGACGGCGGCTCGACCGCGCGATCGACCAAAACCGGATGTTACTCCAGCAGGCGATCGGCACCCAGCAACGCGTCATCTCCACCATCGTCCAGGCGCTCGAACCGTGCCCCGAGGGCACTCCTTATCCCGGGCGGAGCGGCAGCACCGGCTATGGCCGAGCCACGACTCCAATGGCGCTTGCCGTCCGTGCATGACCCGGCCACGCCGGCCGCGCTGGTCACCGGCGGCAGGCTATGGCATTCCCGACACCATGCGTCTCGTTCTGATCACGGCCGCCCCGTTCGAGGCGGTATCCGGTGCCTCGTTCTATCATCGTCGCCTGCTCGCCGCATGGCAGGATATGGGTGGCGAGGCTGAGGTGATCGCGCTGGAAACACCGGCGAAGACCGCACTGGCGGACCGGTTCGATGACGCGGCGGCCATCGTCGTCGAAGGTTCCGCCTTCGAACTGGCTCTGGCCGCGCTGCCCGGCCTTCATGCGCGCGGTGCGCTGGCTCTGATCCACCATCCGACCGCGCTGGAACCCGGCACGCCGGAAGCGCGGCGCAATCAGCTCAAGCAACTCGAAACAACGATGCTGCCGAAATTTCGCGGCGTCA
>JAQTXO010000099.1 GCA_028688765.1 Acidiphilium sp.
CGATGCGGGTGAGGCGGGTGGAGATCAGGGCGAGCAGGAGCTGGTTCAGGCCGGTCTGAAAACCGCGCGTGCAGACATCGTTGCGGAGCCCGCGGATGATGGCGGCGAAACGGTCGGTCAGGGAAAGGGTGGGGGTTTCTGTCACGCCCGCATAACAGCATGTCAGGCGGGGGGTGAGAAAGAGGAAATTTGCACGGACGGCGGCAATGGCTGACGCCTGCTTGCCGCCGCCCTGTTGCGGGCCGGTGAATTTGTGGGCGATCCCGCTGGCCGGAACTCAGGATTTGAACTTCGACTTCGTCTGATCGAGGCCCTTTCTGATCTTTTTCGCGAGGTCGTAGACATCCCCGGTTGCCCACATATGGGAGAAATAGAGTTGGGGTTGTTCATCGGTTTCCTGATTGTAGAGGCAGCCGATGTAGAAGCCCTGCGCCTGCATGACCTTGAAGACGTTATCGACCTCCGGTGCGATCATCGCGAAATCCGGAATGGCCAGGGCTCTGGTGCCGTGCGGATCGAGGGGCTGGAAGGCGATGGTCGCGGCGACGCCGAGGCCCCGGTGGATTCGGACGCCGCCGAGATGCATCTGTTCCGCCCGATCGACACTGACGGTTACCACACCGCTGCTGCCGACCGTCGCGTGTCCGCCGACGATATCTTCCAGCTTTTTCTTGTCGAACGGGGTGGGTTGATGCTTCGGGGAATATTGCGGCAGTTTCTGCGCCGTGGCACCCACTGCGTCGCGGATCGCCTGCGCCAGCGCCTTGGGCGGGCCTTCGCCACGGAAATGGATGAACCAGTACATGGGTTTCATATCGGGAAGATGCTGGTGGAACGCCTGCACGGTCAGGCCGTTCTTGATCAGGGCCGTAATGAACGGCTGGATTTCGGACAAGGTCACGCAGACATTGCCGTTCATGAAGGCCTTACCACCCGAGACCGATTGGAAGTAGAACGCGGAGTTGAGCAATTCGGCCGGGGTGATCGGGATATTCCCGGGGAGATACGATTTGAGGTCGGTCCGGTTCATGCTGATCGTCAGGACCCCGTGGCGCATTTTGCCGCTGGCTTGCATGATGTGTTCGATTTCCTTGACCGGGAGATCATGCGAGCCGGTGTCGCTGTCGGCGTGGGCGGTGGGCAGGAGCACGCTCGATGCCACGATGCCGCCGGTCAGGCCGCCGATGACTGTACGCCGGCGGGACAAAATTGCCGGTTCGGACGAGGTTTCAAATAGTTCTGTCATGGTAAACTCCTTGTGAACAACAAAAGAAAGACATTGTGGGTGCGATCCACTTCGAGATCGCACTGCCGGCATTAAAGGAGGACTGTAATTAAATTGGAGCAATTGCCTGCCGCTCCGGAACAAACGCTGCGGAGTTTGCCGCCGGGCCGGGGGATGACCTAACCATGCGTGGTTTTTTCCTTGAGCCGCCGTTCGAGAAAGGCCAGCACCAGGGCCTCTTCCGGGCTCAGCCGTGAAATGTCGGAACTCAGCTCGGCCAGTGCTTCGCTGCGCGCCTCGAACATGAGTTCGCTGGCCATATAGCTTTCGAGAATTTCGGGGTGGATGTAGCATTTGCGGCAGACGGTGACGGTGTTGCCGAGCCGGGCGGCGACGCGCTCGATCGCGCTGCGGATATTGCGTTTTCGGCCTCATTTTCCTCGGCCTTGATCAGATTGGCCTGCACGAAGGGGACGCTGCGGCGGGCGCGAAACAGCAGGGCGCTGAGGGCGTCGTTGTCGAGGCGGCATTTTTTGGCGAGAGCCGCGCGGCCTTCGGCCGTCAGGCTCTCGATTCCGGCTTCGATCGAGATGCAGCCGGCGGCGCCCAGAGCGTCGAGCATGTCGGGCTTCCACAGGTCGATGCGGGTCTGAACGCCGAATTTCACCCGTCGTTGCGTCAGGGCGTCCAACAGATCCCGGCGCGGGAGAAAGATCTCGTCGATGAAATAGAGATAGGTGACCCCCTGGGCGATCAGCGCGTCGATCTCGGCGAGCAGGATCGGGAGGTCGCGGCGGCGGTAGGAGTCGCGGAAATCGATCTTGGCGCAGAAGGTGCAAGCATAGGGGCAGCCGCGCGAGGCTTCCACTTCGGCACCCGGGCCGTCCGGCTGGGTATCGAAACGATGATGGTGGTGGGTGTGCCGCGTGATCCAGTCCTGGGGCCATACCAAAGCGGGAGTGTCGGTGAAGCGCGTCACGGCGGGCACACCCGCCAGCTTGACCTCGCCATCGGGGCCGATCCAGGCGAGGCCGGGGATATCGCGCCGGTCCTGGGCTTGGGCCAAGGCAGCGATGGCATCCTCGCATTCGCCGCGAATGACCAGATCGACGCCGAGTTTGCGCAGGACCGGGGCGGGGGTGGCCGAACCGTGGGGACCGACGGCGACGGTCATGCCGCCGGCCCCGCCGATCGCGGTGAGCACCTCGCGCGGGATGCGCAATTCCGGGGGCGCGCAGCGCCAGAACAGATAGGTCGGTGCGGTCGTCACCACGGTCATGGCGGGGGCGAAGTCCTGCACGCGCGCAGCGAGCGCTGTGTTGGTCAGATCCTGGATCTGCCCGTCCAGCATCAGCACCTCGTGGCCGCACTGTTCGAGCAGGGCACGGCCGTAGCCGAGTTCGAGCGGCAGATGCGGGGCGCGGCAACCGAAATAGATGCTGTTCGCGAAGTCCCAGCGCGGGTTGATCAGGGCGATTTTCATGCGGTTGCCACCAGCGGTGCGGGGACGGCGCTTCCGGCGAGACCGACGCCGTGGCGCGCCGCGATCTCGCGATGCAACAGGCCGGTTCCCTCGCGCCAGGGCGTCGGGGAAGGAAGAGCGAGGGATGCCTGGGCGCGGCGGCTGTCTGCGACGAAGTAACGCTGGTCGTGCGGTCGCCAGTCTTCGAATCCGAAGTCGATCTTGCGGCCCAACAATGCTTCGAGATGTGCCAGCAATTGCAGGAGGCTCACCGCGTTCCGGGGGCCGCCGCCGAGGTTGAACGCCTGCCCTGAGATCGTGCCGATCCGGCGCCAGGCGGAGACGTAGGCGGCGACCGCATCGGCGACGAACAGGATATCGCGCACCTGCCTGCCGTCGCCGAACAAAGTGATCGGCTGGTTGTGGACGGCGCGCAGCATGAAATGGGCAACCCAGCCCTGATCCTCGGTGCCGAATTGCCGCGGCCCGTAGATGCAGCTCATTCGCAGCACGCAGCTCGGCATGCCGAAACTATGCGCGTAGTCAAGGACATACTGGTCCGCCGCGCCCTTGGAACAGCCATAGGGCGTTGCGAAGGCCAGCGGAAACTCCTCGCTCAAGCCGTGTCGACGCAGCTCGGCATGTTTCGGGGACCATTTTCCCTCGTGCAGCTCCAGCCCGACCGAATCGAGATTGCCGTACACCTTGTTGGTGCTGGCGAAGACGACCGGTATGTTGCCGCCGCGCCGCCTCAGGCTTTCCAGCAGATTGACGGTGCCGACGATATTGGTCTGAAGGTCGTGCAGCGGGTCGACGAAGCTGGTGGTCACCGCGACCTGCGCCGCCAGATGGAAGGCGGCGGCGGCATTTTCGGTGGCCTGATCGATCGCCGCCACATCGCGGATATCGCTGGGTGTGAAGGCGATGCGCTGCGGATGCCGGTGGCGCAACCAGGCGAGATTTTGTTCGACGCCCGGACGGGCGAGACTGTCGTAGAGCAGCACGTGTTCGCCTTCGGCCGCGAGACGATCCGCGAGGTTGCTGCCGATGAAGCCGGCACCGCCGGTGATGAGAACCGGCCTGACCTGATTGACAGCGGGCACACCGGCGGGCCGGGCCGGATGCTGGATGGTGCCGGCGATCTCGCGGGCGGCGCTTTGTCCGCCATCGCGCAGGACGCGGCCGAGCAGCTTGGGCTGGCCGGTCGATGTATCCACACCAAAATGATAATGACGCTCGTCGAAATGCGGTCCTTCCTGGATCGCCACGTCAGCGGGAAGATCGCGCAGCCCATACCAGTAGACGCGCGCGACCGGCGCATCCATTGCCGCGACGAACTGGGCGAGCTGCTCGGCGGGGTCGTGGCGCCAGGTCGAGTAGCCGGTTTCCGTGATCCAGTATTCGACATCGGCGTTGTACGGCGAGACCACTTCGCGCACCTTCGCCACGACATCGTTCCAGCCGCTCCAGAGCCCGGCATATTCGGAATCCCAGGTGTTCGGAAAACCGTGGAGGCCGATCGCGTCGACCACGTTCAGAAGGCCGCGTTCGCCCATCAGGCGCAGCCAGTTGGTATCGGTCGGGCAGGTTGCGGGGAGAACCACGCGCTTACCGCGCTCGCGCGCCCAGAAGGCGGCCGCGCCGAGCATTTTCGAGAATTTCATCCAGTCCGGATCGAGACGCCAATCCCAGTCGAGCAGGTTGTTGGGCTCGTTCCAGAGTTCGAGCCAGGTGAAGTGACGCCCGTGGCGGGTGATGACGAGATCGACGAAATCGGCGAAGGATTTCAGGTCGCGCGGCGGGGCCGATATCCGCCCGGTTTCGGCAAGGCCGGGCGGGGTGTAGTGCAGGCAGGGCAGAAGCTCGAACCGCTCGCACAGCATCGGGATCAGCCAGTCATACCAGGCTTCGCCGCCGGATGTGTAGTAATCGGCCCAGGACAGATGGGTGCGTAGGTGTTTGACGCCCATGGCTTCCAGTGCATCGGCAGCGGCCAGGGCGAGTTCCGTGTCATCCAGCCTGAACCATTGGACGAAGCAGAGTTCGGCCGCCGTGCGCGGCCTGGTCATGCCACCAATCCTCTCGCTTCCAGTTCCTGCCTCGCTTCGGCAACCCGGTCATCGGCCTGCTGGCGCTCCAGCCATTCGGCAAGTTCGGGTACCGCATCCGGCAGGCTGCGCTTCGGCGAGAAGCCGAGTTCGGCCCGCGCATAGTCGAGATCGGCGAAACAATGCCGAACATCACCCTTGCGCGCCTTGTTCACGAATTCGGGCTGCAGATCCGGCCGGCCCATGCTGCGCGCCAGCAGTAACGCGACATCTTCTATACTGACGCGCTGACCGCTTCCGACATTGAAAACCTTGCCGACCGCATCAGGATTTTCCAGGGCGAGCACGAAGGCGCGTGCGACATCCTCGACATGGACGAAGTCCCGCTGCTGCTGGCCGTCCTCGAAGATGACCGGCGGCTGACCGTTCAAGATCCGCGCCGCAAAAATCGCCAGCACGCCGGTGTAGGGGTTGGAAAGCGCCTGGCCCGGACCGAACACGTTGAACATTCGCAACGCCACGCTGCCCATGCCGTAAGCGGAGCCGACATTCATGCAGAGCCGCTCCTGGGTGTATTTGGTAATGGCGTAGACCGAGGACAGGGCCGGGCGTTTCCATTCCGGCGTCGGCACCGGAAGCAGCCGTTCGCCCCGTTCGTCCTGCGGGTCCCAGCTGCCGGACGGCGGACGCGCGGCATCCTCGACCAGGGTTCCGCCTGCTGTCCGGTAGAGGCCTTCGCCGTAAATGCTCATGGAGGAGGCCACGACCAGCCGCTGGACCGGGTTCTGCAGCAATGCTTTCAGGAGCACGGCGGTTCCGAGGTCGTTGACGCCGACATAGCGGTCGATCTCGTACATGCTCTGGCCGACGCCGACTTCGGCCGCGAGATGCACCACCTTGTCGACCCCACGAACGGCGCCCGCGACGATCTCGGGGTTCCGGATATCGCCTTTGATGATCTGGACCGATTGGAGGATGGGGTCGGTCACCGACTGCGCGCCGTGGACCTGTTCGATGAAATGATCGAGAATTCGGACGTCGTAGCCTTCGGCCAGTAACGCCCTGATCAGATGGCGACCGATGAAACCCGCCCCGCCCGTTACAAGTATTTTCATCTCCAGCTTACCCCGCTACCGATGATGTTAGAGTCCATTTCGGAATCAACGCGGAACGTGTTTGGCGCGGAGTTGGATGGCCGGGCTCGATGTGATTCCAGGCAGGTGTTTGAAGCCATTCTGGAGATCTCATGTGGACGCCGACCACCCGGCGGCAGCATAGCCGCGCTGGCCTACGCTATGGAAGTGATGTGACCGATGCAGAGTGGGTGATCCTTTCACCGTTTCTGCCTCCCCCGCGTTCGTGCGGCTGTCCACGCAAGTGGGAGATGCGGGAGATCGTCAACGCGATCTTCTACGTGCTTCGCGGCGGCATCGCCTGGAGCCTGCTGCCCAAGGACTTCCCGCCCGCCCCCGCGGTTTATCGCTGGTTTGCCCGGTTCCGCGACGACGGCACCTGGGAGCGGATCAACCACCACCTGGAGATGCTCGACCGTGAGCGGGCGTGCCACGATCGAGGAAAGCCATGCGAGAATGGGGCGGATGAGGGTTTTGTTGGCGGCGTGGTTCAGCTTCGAGCGTCTGGGCGATGGCCTCGGCCGCGCGGGCGGCGCGGCGCGCGGCCGGCATTAGCGTGGCGTCAATCACATCGGTTGCCGGTCGCGTACTGCCATCGCGAGCGTCGACCAATTGAACGGATCAGGCTGTCCCAGGAACGACCTCGGGGTCAGACCTTGAGTTCCACCTTGATCCAGCCGGGTTCCCGGCGATCGAATGTTTCATAGGCCTCGATCGCGCCCTGCATCGGCTCGACATGGGTGAGGATTTTCACCGGGTCGAGCGCGCCGGAACGGACCAGGTCGAGCAGGACCGCGTAATACCGGCGATGATTGCAGTTCCCCATTTTCACGGTCAGGTTTTTGTTCATTGCCTTCCCGATGGGAAACACCCGGTCGGTCGGCGGGTAAACCCCGATGATCGAGAGTTGACCGGCTTTGCACAGGGCTTCGATCGCCCAATCGAGCGCCTGGCTCGGCGCGTCGCCCGCCACCCATTGATCGCCCGACCGGTTGGCCTCCGGCTCGATCTGCTTCTGATCCTGCTCGATTTTCTCCTGGCTTTCAGCCGCGTCCTTGCCGGCGGGGCCGCCATGGGCGTGTTGCGCATCGACACCGACGGCATCGATCACGCGGTCCACCCCGATGCCGCCCGTAAGTTCGAGAATGGTTTTGACGGGGTCTTCCTTTTCGAAATGGACGATCTCCGCCCCCTGGCGCCGCGCCATGCTCAGGCGGTCGTCGAGCCGGTCCACCGCAATGACCCGGGCACCCATGATCAAGGCCGAGGCGATAGCGAACTGACCGACCGGTCCGCAGCCGAAAACCGCGACCGAGTGGCCCGGCTTGATGTCGGCGATGTCGGCGCCGAACCATCCGGTCGGCAGGATATCGCTCATCAGAATGGCCTGGTCATCACTGATTTCGTCAGGGAGCTTCACCAGATTGACATTGGCCCACGGAACCCGTGCTTTCTCTGCCTGCAGACCGTCGAATCCGCCTGCGGCTTCGGGGCCGCCGAAGAACGCCGTTCCGGCTCGCTTGCCCCCGCTATTGGCATTGTCGCATTGCGCATAATAGCCGGCGCGGCAGTAGCTGCAGACGCCGCAGCCGATGGTCGATGGAATGATGACCCGGTCGCCGACGGCGAAATTCCGCACCATCGGTCCCACCTGTTCGACGATGCCGACCCCTTCGTGGCCGAGAATGCGCCCCTCTTTCATGCCGCTAAAGGTCCCGCGCACGAAGTGCAGGTCGGTGCCGCAGATCGCGGAGGACGTCAGGCGAACGATGGCGTCCGCCGGATCCTGGAGACTGGGTTCCGGAACCTCATCGAGACGGATATCGCCAATCGAATGGAACACGACTGCTTTCATGGCGGTTGCCTTTACTTCAAATGACAGTTGATGTAGCTTGGTTGAGCAAATACGTTGGACAAGAATGTGGATAGGGGTGTGACGATTTCTATGGCGACCCTGGAACCGACCGAATTTTAATTTATTTCGGTCATGCGGAGACTGTTGTTATGACCGTTCGTGTTGAACACGTATTCCAGAGTGCCGATATTTCTTGAACTCAGTCGAAGGAGCGCGATGATGAAGTCAGGAACGACGCGAACCACCGCAAATGAGACGGTCCGGGATATCGATCCCGGAGGAACGCACAAGCGCAAGGCAACGAACGCGCCCCCCGCGAAAAGCACCCAGAAGGTCGAGACGGGGGACCGGAACGTGCGCCCGGACCCCCACACCAAGCCCGATTGAGGGGACTGCGGGCGGCTGCATTGCCGTCCCGCTGCTTGCCGCCTCAGGGGTGCAGGACGACCTTGACGCAACCATCCGCCTTCTCGCGGAAGGTTTTGTAGAGGGCGGGGCCTTCCGCGAGCGGGGCG
>JAQTXO010000100.1 GCA_028688765.1 Acidiphilium sp.
TCCCCAGCGACTTGGACATTTTTTGTCCGTTAATGGTGAGTAGGCCGTGGTGCATCCAGAGGCGGGCGAATTTTTTCCCCGCCGCTTCTGACTGGGCAATCTCGTTCTCATGGTGCGGAAAGATCAGATCGGTGCCGCCGCCGTGAATGTCGATGGTCTCGCCGAGATGCTGATGGATCATCGCCGAGCATTCGATGTGCCAGCCGGGCCGCCCCCGGCCCCACGGGCTGTCCCACCCCGGCAGATCATCCGGCGAGGGTTTCCACAGCACGAAATCGCCGGGATCGCGTTTGTAAGCGGCGATATCGACCCGCGCACCCGCCAGCAACTCATCGGTCGAGCGCCCCGAAAACGTGCCATAATCGGGGTCGGAGGCAACCGCGAACAGCACGTGGCCTTCGGCGGCATAGGCATGACCCCCCGCGATCAGCCGCTCGACCATCGCGATGATCTCGGGAATGCTCCCGGTCGCGCGGGGTTCGATGTCGGGTGGCAGGGCATACAGCGCGGCCATGTCGTTGTGAAACCATTCGGCGGTGCGGGCGGTGATGGCCCCGATGGACTCCCCGCTCTCGCGGGCGCGGGCATTGATCTTGTCATCGATGTCGGTGATGTTCCGCACATAGGTCACGCGCGGGTACACGAGCCGCAGCAGCCGAACCAGAACATCGAACACCACGACCGCACGGGCATTGCCGATATGCGCGCGGTCGTACACCGTCGGCCCGCACACATAGATCTTCACATGTTCGGGATCGAGCGGGGCAAACACCTCGCGGCGACGGGTTCTGGTATTGTGCAGCTTGATCTGGAGCATGGCGCGGATGTCCTACCCGGCTTCAGGGAAGTCAACCATCCTCGATTGACAGGACCAAACCGGTCCGGTATCAATTCCGTCACCATATGAGAATGGTTCTCATTCTCATATAATGCCGGAGGAATGCATGTCAGAAACAACCACCGCGCCCGTGCGCCGCCGCTCGCGCCTGCCGTTTCTCGCGGTGTTCGGACCGGGCCTCGTGGTCATGCTGGCGGATACCGATGTCGGGTCCGTCATTACCGCCGCGCAATCCGGCGTCGCCTGGGGCTACCGGCTCCTGCTGCTGCAATTCATTCTGATGCCGATCCTCTACGTGGTCCAGGAACTGACCGTGCGGCTGGGCATTTTCACCGGCAAGGGCCACGGCGAGCTGATCCGCGAGACCTTCGGTGCCAGTTGGGCCTGGCTTTCGGCGGCGGGGCTGACGGTGGCAGCGATCGGCGCGCTGCTCACCGAGTTTTCCGGCGTCGCCGGGGTCGGTGAACTCTACGGCGTGCCGCGCGGCGTTTCGGTCGGGCTGGCGGCGATTTTCCTGCTGATCATCGCGCTGACCGGATCATACCGGCGGGTCGAACGTATCGCGATCGCGCTCGGCCTGTTCGAATTCGTGTTCTTCGCGATCGCCTACCTCGCCCATCCGAGCCTGCATGAAATGGCGGCGCAGGCGCTCAACCCGGCGCTCGGCAACGCCAACTACCTCTATCTCGTGGCGGCCAACATCGGCGCGGTGATCATGCCGTGGATGATTTTCTATCAGCAATCGGCGGTCGCGGACAAAAAACTCATCCCGGCCGATTTTCGGTACGCCCGCTGGGATACCGCGATCGGCGCGGTGGTGACACAGCTGGTCATGGCCGCCGTGCTGGTCGCTGCCGCGGCAACGATCGGCGCCAAAAACCATCAGGCGAGCCTCAACAGCGTGGGTGACATCGCCCACGCACTGACCCCCTTCCTCGGCAAGACCGTGGGGAATCTGGTATTCGGCATCGGCGTGCTCGGCGCGGCCCTGATCGCCGCCATCGTTGCCTCCCTCGCGCTGGCCTGGGGGCTCGGCGAGGTCGCCGGCTATCGCCGCTCGCTCGAAGACCACCCGTTGCAGGCCAAATGGTTCTACGGCGTCTATGCCTTCTGCCTGATCGCAGGCGCGGTGCTGGTCGCTCTGGTACCCAACCTTGTTTTCCTTAACATCGCAGTTGAAGTGATGAACGCGCTGCTCCTGCCGCTGGTGCTCGGCTTCCTGATCGCCCTCGCGGTGCGCGCCTTGCCCGCGCATATCCGCCTGCGGGGATGGTATCTCTGGCTCACCCTGTTTCTGGCAACGCTGACCGCGGGCCTCGGGGTCTATGGCGGTATTTCAGGAGCCGGGATATTCTGATTGCATGATGAAACTGCGCGCCCTGATTTTCGACGTCGACGGAACCCTCGCCGAAACCGAGGAACTCCACCGGATCAGCTTCAACGCCACCTTTGCCGAGGTCGGGCTCGATTGGGAGTGGGATCGGGCCTTGTACCGCGAATTGCTGGCGGTGACCGGCGGCAAGGAACGGATCAAATACTATATCGACGAATTCGACGGCAGCGTGGATATCCCGCCCCACGGCATCCGCCAGATCCACGAGCGCAAGACCGAAATTTATACCGCCCGCATGGCCGAAGGCGCGCTAGGGCCACGCCCGGGCATTCTGCGGCTGATCCACGAAGCGCGCGAAGCCGGGGTCAAATGCGCGATCGCCACGACGACCAGCCGCCCCAACATCGATGCGCTGCTGCAATCGCCCTTCGCACCGGATGCGGTCTCCTGGTTCGACGCGATCGCCGCCGGTGACGAAGTCGCCCGCAAGAAGCCGGCCCCCGATGTCTACACCCTCGCGCTGGAACGGCTGGGCCTCGCGCCGGAAGAGTGCCTCGCGATCGAGGATTCCCGCAACGGGCTTGAGTCAGCCCGCGCGGCGGGGCTGGACTGCATCATCACCGTCAGCCCCTACACCGATGGCCAGGATTTTTCGGCAGCCTTGCGGATCGTCGATCATCTGGGCGATCATGAGACCCCGAATGCGGCGGTGGAAGGCGGAATGGTCACACTGGCCATGCTGGAGACGATGCGGCGGTAGAGAGAGCGGCGAGGCGCTACCCCGAATTGGCGATCGCCAGCACCCCAATCATCAGCGCGAAAATCAGCAGAATCGCCGCGATCGCGGAAAGTCCCGGATTTTCCGCCATCCGGGCAGCGATTTCTTTTCGCGGCATCGCAATCAACATGCGGATCAGCGTGACCAGCATCATCAAGGCGATGAGACTACGAAAAATTATACCGATCGTCACGATTGGCTCCGGGTTCGCGACCCACGCCGATCGAAGGATCGTTGCCTGACCAAAAGCGCCACGAACATAGACACCCTGATACTCCCGGAAGTTTGGTGAGCCCGGAGGGAATCGAACCCTCGACCCCAAGATTAAAAGTCTCGTGCTCTACCAGCTGAGCTACAGGCTCTCACCAAAACAGGATGCCACGCTAAGACTAGATCGCGCGGCTTTCGTCAACCCCGGCTTGCCCGCCAGGCGCCGCCCTGCGCGGATTATTGGCGCAAGGCGGCCATGAAGCCGGCAGGGCTTTACGATTCCCGATCAGATCAGGCGGCGAGTTCCATCTTGATGATCTTGGTCGGATCGGTCACACGGCCGCTCTGCCCGTGGCCCTTCTTGATCTGATTGACGTAGTCCATGCCCTCGGTGACCTGACCGAACAGGGTGTATTTGTCATCGAGGAACGTGGCGGGATCGAAGCAGATGAAGAACTGGCTGTTGCCGCTGTTGGGGTCGTTGGCGCGCGCCATGCCGAGGGCGCCGGTCAGGAAGCTCGCCTTGGTGGTGAACTCGGCGGGCACGTTCGGCAGATCGCTGCCGCCGGTGCCGGTGTTGGTCGGGTCGCCGGTCTGCGCCATGAAGCCCGCGATCACGCGAAAGAACTCGCATCCGTTATAGAACCCACGCCCGGTCAGGGTCTTGATCTGGGTGCAGGTCTTGGGTGCCAGATCGGGGCGGAGCACAATGGTGACGCGGCCGAACGGCAGGGTCATATAAATCGTGTTGGCCAGATCGGCGGGTGCGGCAGTGGCGGTATCGGACATGAAAACTCCAGCGAGGGGGGAAGCCGCCGTGGCGGCAAGAATGGTACGTCGTGTGATCATTTTGTTCTGCCAACCCTTCGCAGGGTTCTCTCCAAAGTCAGTTTCGGGACGAAACTCGATATGTCGCCGCCCAGTTGGGCGATTTCCTTGACGAAACGCGACGAGATGAATTGCTGGCGCTCGCTCGCCATCAGGAAAATCGTCTCGATTTTCGGATCGAGACGGGCGTTCATACCGGCCATCTGGAATTCGTAGTCGAAATCCGAGACCGCACGCAACCCGCGCACGATCACATGCGCGCCAAGCTCCTGGGCGAATCCGATCAACAGCGAATCGAAAGCCCGCACCTCGATGATGGTACCGGTCCGCGCCGCAATCGGCTCGATCTCCGCGCGCACCAGTTCCACCCGCTCGTCGCTCGGAAACAGCGGCCCCTTGCCGGCATTGCGCGCCACCCCGATCACCAGCCGCGCACACAGCGTTGCGGCCCGGGTGATGATATCGACATGGCCATTGGTGATCGGATCGAACGTCCCGGGATAAAGTCCGGTCAGCCCGCGCTCAGCCACCGGATTCGTCCTCGCCCGGAGCATCCCCGCCGTCATCGAGCACCGGAAACACGCTGGTCACCTGTTCATCCTTATCGACCCGCACGAGCGTCACCCCCATCGCCTGCCGCCCGGTGATCCGCACCTGATCGACCGGCGCGCGGATCAGCTTGCCATGATCGGTCACCAGCATGATGTCGTCCCCGGCGCGCACCGGGAAACTCGCAACCACCGCGCGGCCATTGCGCGCGGCAAGGGCGATATTGGTAATCCCCTGCCCGCCCCGGCCGGTGACGCGATATTCATAGGCCGAGGACCGCTTGCCGAACCCGCCGGTGGTGACGGTCAGCAGCATCTCTTCAGCCGCCGCGAGTTCGGCGGCGCGTTCCGGCGACAAGGTGATCTCAGCCGTGACCTCCTCGGGCTCGACGGTTTCGACATCGGCATCCTCGCCATTGTTCCGGCGCTGGGCGGCGGCGAGTTTCAGGTAAGCGGCGCGCTGATCGACGTCGGCATCGACATGACACAGCACCGAAAGCGAGATCACCTCGTCCTCCCTGCCGAGCCGGATGCCGCGCACCCCGTTGGAATCCCGCCCGGCGAATACCCGCAACGTCTCATCGGTGATCTGAAACCGGATGCACCGCGCAAGCCGGGTGGCCAGAAACACGTCATCCCCCTCCCGGCAGGTCGCAACGCCCACCAGATGATCCCCCTCATCCAGCTTCATCGCGATCAACCCGGACGAGCGGACATTGCGGAAATCCGCCAGCCGGTTGCGCCGGACATTGCCCGCAGCGGTGGCGAACACGAGGTGCAGATCGTTCCACAGGCTCTCATCCTGCGGCAACGGCAGCACGGTGGTCACCGCATCGCCATTGAGTTCCGGCAGGATATTGACGATCGCGCGCCCCTTCGCGGCAGGGGCGGATTCCGGCAGGCGCCAGACCTTTTCGCGAAACACCTTGCCGCCCTTGCTGAAAAACAGCACGAACTGATGGGTATGGGCGTTGAAGCTGCGGGTGATCACGTCATCCCCGCGCATCGAAGCCGCCGCCCGGCCCCGTCCGCCGCGATTCTGGGCGCGGAACGCCTCCAGCGGGGTGCGCTTGATGAACCCGTCCCGCGTCATGGTCACGACCATCTGACCGGGCTCGATCAGGCTTTCATCGTCCTGATCGGCGACGCTGTCCTCGATGCTGGTGCGCCGGGGCGAGCCGATCCGCACCCGCACCGCCACCAGTTCCTCGCGCATCACTTCCAGCCGGCGCGGCCGCGAGCCGATGATCGCAAGCAATTCCCCGATTTTTTCCCCGACCTCGCGCAACTCGCCCTGAATCTTGTCGCGCTCCAGCCCGGTCAGGCGTTGGAGGCGCAATTCCAGAATACCCCGCGCCTGCGCTTCGGTCAGCCGCACCGTGCCGGCCTCGGTCACCTGGTTGCCGTGATCATCGATCAGCGCGAGCAGCGGCATGACATCGCCCGCCGGCCAGTCCCGCGCCATCAACGCCACCCGCGCCGCCGCCGCATCCGGCGCGGCGCGGATCAGGGCGATGACATCGTCGATATTCGCAACCGCAATCCCGAGCCCGACCAGAATATGCGCCCGGTCGCGCGCCTTGTTCAGATCGAACCGCGCGCGGCGTAAAATCACGTCCTCACGGAACGCGATGAAACAATCGAGCGCATCGCGCAGACCGAGTTGCCGGGGCCGCCCGGCATCCAGCGCCAGCATGTTGATGGCGAAGCCGGTCTGCAACTGGGTGAACCGGTACAACTGGTTGAGCACCACTTCCGGCGTCGCATCGCGCTTGAGTTCCACCACCATGCGCATCCCGTCACGGTCGCTCTCGTCGCGCAGATCGGAAATCCCCTCGACCTCCTTGTTGCGGACCAGTTCGGCGATCCGTTCCAGCAGCGTCGCCTTGTTGACCTGATACGGCAGCTCGCTGACCACGATGGCGAGCCGGTCCTTGCGAATCTCCTCGATCGCCGCACGCGCCCGCACCACGATCGACCCCCGCCCGGTTTCGAACGCATTGCGAATGCCCGAACGCCCGAGAATCATGGCACCGGTCGGAAAATCCGGCCCGGGGACGATCTTCATCAGATCATCCAGCGTCGCCTCGGGATGTTCGAGCAGATGCAGCGTCGCATCGATGATCTCGGTCGGGTTGTGCGGCGGAATATTGGTCGCCATGCCCACCGCGATGCCGTTGCCGCCATTGACCAGAAGATTGGGATAGGCGGCGGGCAAGACGCGCGGTTCATTGTCGGATTCATCGTAGGTCGGCTGAAAATCGACGGTATCCCGATCGATGTCGGTCAGCAGCGCCATCGCCGCATCGGCCAGCCGCGCCTCGGTATAGCGCATCGCCGCCGGCGGATCGCCATCGACCGAGCCGAAATTGCCCTGACCGTCGATCAGCGGCACCCGCATCGAAAATCCCTGCGCCATCCGCACGGCGGCATCATAAATCGCGGCATCGCCATGCGGATGATACTTGCCCATCACGTCGCCGACCATGCGGGCCGATTTGCGATACGGCTTGTCCGGCGTGTTGCCCGATTCGGCCATGGCGTACAAAATCCGCCGATGCACCGGCTTCAACCCGTCCCGTGC
The DNA here is from genome assembly GCA_028688765.1 of Acidiphilium sp. GTDB lineage: Bacteria > Pseudomonadota > Alphaproteobacteria > Acetobacterales > Acetobacteraceae > Acidiphilium > Acidiphilium acidophilum. The sequence goes on from JAQTXO010000100.1 coordinate 7,120, forward strand.
ATCCGGCAGCGCGCGCGAAACGATCACGGACATGGCATAATCGAGATAGGAACGGCGCATTTCCTGCTCGATGGTCACGGGCGACAGGCCGCGCGGGCCGTCGGTAGTCTCGGATTGGTCGGTCATGCGGATGTCATATCATTTAAGGTGAACACGGGCGAGAGGACGCCCAAGCAGACGCCCAATCAAGCGTATATTCGTGATTTGACATATAGCCTGCCCCATCCCCATCTCCGACCCCGAAGCTGCCGGGGGGTGGCCACACAAGGGGGGGGTCAGGATATGCGAATCCACAGTCTCGCGGCAGGCGCGCTGGCATGCGCCACAATGGCGCTGCCCATGCAGGCACACGCCCAGGCGGCCACCGGCCCCGATTTCATCCATATCAGCGGCCAGATCCGCTCCTATTATTTCAGCCGCCTGACCGGATCGCCGCGCAAGGACAATCAGAACGCCTACAGCCTCGGCGGCATCCTGAACGTCAGCACCGAACCGGTTCTGGGCGGCTTCAGCGCAACGGCGAGCCTGTTCTACGCCAATTCCCTCGGGGCCAACGGGCGCAATCCGGCGACCATCGACTCGACCCTGATGGGCACCGGCCCCACCCTGGCATCGCTGGGTCAGGCCTATCTGCAATACCGGAACGATTTCCTGCTGCTCCGCGCCGGCGACCAGATCATCAAAACCCCCTGGATGGGCCCGCGCGATTCGCGAATGTTCCCCCAGACCTATCAGGGCGTGTTCGTGGCGGTGAAACCGGTCAGGGACATCACTCTGGTCGGCACCCGGGTATTCGCCTGGCAGTCGCGCACCTCGTCACGGTATGCTCAGGACAACCTCTATTACGCGACGCAGTACCAGAACGACGATCTGTACGGCACGGAAGGCGTCCTGCCCCGCACCGCAGCCCCCGCCCCGGGCACGCTCGCCTTCGGTGCCACCTACAAAACCCGCCGGGGCGATGCCACCGCATGGTATTATAATTTCTACCAGTTCGCCCGGATGTTCTACACGCAGGGTACCTACGATTTCGGCCATGACGGCGCG
>JAQTXO010000101.1 GCA_028688765.1 Acidiphilium sp.
GAGAACCACCTGACCATCCATGTCCGGCAATCCGAGATCGAGCAGAATCAGATCGGGCGCAGCGGACGCAGCCAGCCGCAATGCCTCGACCCCGGTATCGGCACGCAGCGCAACATACCCCGCCGCCTCCAGCGCCGGCTTGAGAAACCGATGGATCTGCGGCTCATCATCGACCACCAGTATATTGCCCGTGATCATGCGGGGAGGATGGGGACTGGGGTGAAGCAAGGCGAGGGGCGCTGCCCCTCGACCCCGCCAAAGGCAGAGCCTTTGGAATCCACTAGTTTCAGGCAAGGGGAGGGCGCGGCCTCGGTGGTTCCGTCGATCTCGCCTGTGTCGCCCTCCCCTTGCCTGAAACTCCGGGGTTCTAAGGGCTCCGCCCTTAGCGGGGGTCCAGGGGGCAGCGCCCCCTGGCCTTCCCTCACTCCCATCCCATCCCTCCTCATGGGCATGGCAATCTGATGGTGATGATGGTTCCGGGGAGGCTGTCGCGGGGGAGGTCGGGGCGTGGGCTGGTGGCGGTGATGGTGCCGTGCATGGTTTCGACGAAGGCGCGGGCGATGGCGAGGCCGAGGCCGGTTCCGGGGGCGATGCGATCGCCGTGGGCGGCGCGGTAGAAGCTGTCGAAGATATGGGGCAGGTCGGCGGGGTCGATGCCGATGCCTTCGTCGGCGACCGAGATGGTGGTGGTGGTGGCGTCGCGGCTGGTGCGGATGGTGACGGCGGCGCCGGTCGGGGCGTATTTGATGGCGTTTTCGAGCAGGTTGACGATGGTTTGTTCGAGCAGGGCGGGGTCGGCGGTGACGGTGGGGGCGGTGAGGTTGACGGCGGTGTGGAAGGCTTCGGGGACGCGGGCGATGGCGGCTTCGATCAGGGGGGCGAGGTCGATGGTTTCGTGGCGCGCGACGATCTCGCCGGTTTCGATGCGGGCCATGCCGGTGATGTTGGTGAGGAAGCGGGTCATGCGTTCGACGTCCTGGACGATGCTGGCGAGCAGGTCGGTGCGGGTGGCCTCGGTGAGGGCGGGAACGGCGAGGGTTTCGGCGGCGCCGCGGATGCCGGTGAGCGGGGTTCGCAGGTCGTGCGAGAGGGATGATAGCAGGGCGGTGCGGAGTTCCTGGGTGGCGGCCTGGGCATTGGCTTCGGCGGCGCGGGCGGCGAGGCGGAGGCGTTCGGTGGCCATGGCGGCCTGATCGGCGAGGGCGCCGAGGGCCTGGGCGAGTGGTTCGGTGAGGGGGGATGCGGGTTGGACGCCGAGCACGCCGATCGTTCCGGCTTCGGTGGCGAGCGGCAGGAAGCGCCACGGGACCAGCGGGAGGGTGATGGTGCCGGCGCCGGTGGCGACGCGGTTGGCGAAGGCGAATTCGGCGGCGGCCTGGGCTGGTTCGTCGAGTTCGGGGGAGAGTGGCAGGGTGGAATTTGCGGCCATCAGGACGATGGCGTGGCTGGCGAGGGCGGCGGCTTCGGTTTCGATGGCGATGCGCAGGGCTGGTTCGTCGGTGGCCCGGGCGAGGGTGCGGCCGAACAGGGCGACGCGGCGCAGGGCGTCGATCCGGCTGCGGGCGGCTTCGGCTTCGATGCGGACGCGGCCTGCGAGGGTGCCGGTGAGCAGGCCGACCGCGAGGAAGACGATGAGGGCGACGACGTCGCGCGGGTCGCCGACCGAGAGGGTGAAGACCGGCGGGAGAAAGAAGAAGTTCCAGAGGAGGAAGCTCGCGAGGGCGGAGAACAGGCCGAGGCGGCGTCCGTAGCGGCTGCCGACGCCCACCACGATGCCGGTGAAGACGAAGCCCATGGCGTCATGCGGGACGTATTTTCGCAGGAGGAAGCCGAGGGCGGTGGCGAGGGCCATGATGGCGAGGCTGATCGCGTAGGGGAGCACAGGTTGGCGGGTTCGGGCGGGTTTGGGCTGGGTGGTGCGGGCGGCGGGATCGGGCACGGTGTAGATCGAGTAGGCGCGGGCGCGGCGGGCGAGTTTGGCGACGAGCGGGCGGCGCCAGGCCCGGGCGGGCGGGCGGGCGAGGACGATATGGGCGACGTTGTGGCGGGAGGCGACATCGAGGGCGGCGGTGGCGGCATCGGCGTTGGTGGTGATTTCGACCGTACCGCCGAGCTGGATTGCGAGGTCGAGGGCGGACTGGACGCCGACGCCGGATTCGGTTTCGGCGTGGAAGGCGAGCAGCGGGGCGCGCAGGGCTTCGGCGAGGCGGGCGGCGTGGCGGACCACCTGTTCGGCGGCGGGGCCGGTTTCGATGACGGCCATCACGCGTTCGGCGGCGGGCCAGGGGCCGGCGATGGCGCGGGCGCGCATGTAGCTGGCGATGTCGCGATCGACGTGCTGGGCGGCGCGGCGCAGGGCCATTTCGCGCAGGGAGGCGAGGTTGCCGGGGCGGAAGAATCCGTCGAGGGCGCGGCGGGCGAGATCGGGGCGGTAGATCCGGCCCTGTTCGAGGCGGGTGCGGAGTTCGGCGGGGGGCAGGTCGATCAGTTCGATTTCGGCGGCGAGGCCGAGGACGGTATCGGGCAGGGTTTCGGTGACGCGGACGCCCGTGATGCGGGCGACCTGATCGTTCAGGCTTTCGAGGTGCTGGACGTTCAGGGTGGTCCAGACGTCGATTCCGGCATCGAGGATGTCCGCGATGTCCTGCCAGCGTTTGGCGTGGCGCAGGCCGGGGGCGTTGGTGTGGGCGAGTTCGTCGACCAGCAGCAAAGCCGGGCGGCGGGCGATGGCGGCTTCGAGGTCGAATTCTTCGAGGATGTGGCCGCGATAGGGGATGTTCCGGCGTGGCAGGATCGGGAGGTCGGCGAGTTGTTCGGCGGTTTCGGCGCGGCCATGGGTTTCGATCAGGCCGGCGAGGACATCGGTGCCCTCGGCGCGTTTGCGGCGGGCGGCGGCAAGCATTTCCCAGGTTTTGCCGACGCCGGGGGCGGCGCCGAGGAAGATTTTCAGCCGCCCGCGATGCTCGTTGGCCGCAGTGGCGAGCAGGGCTTCGGGGTCAGGCCGATGCTCGGTGTTCTGTGTTGGCATGTGGGGCGATCATGGCGCGGCGAGGCGGCTTAAGGCAAGGTTGAGTTTCAGGACGTTGACTTGATCGGTGCCGATGATGCCGAGGATGCGGTGGTGGGCGAGGCGGCTGATCAGGGCGGTGACGGCGGCGGGGGGGAGTTTGCGGGCGGCGGCGATGGCCGGGGCCTGACGCGCGGCGTTTTCGAGCGAAATATCCGGGTCGAGGCCGGAGCCGCTGGTGGTGACGGCATCATCCGGCACCGGACCCTGCCCGTAGGCGGTGCGGTAGGCGGCGATGCGGGTTTTGACGTTGGCGATCATGCTGGCATTGGTCGGGCCGGACGCCGAGCCGCCGGATTCTGCGGCATTGTAGGGGGTGGCGATGGTTTTGCCGCTGGCATTGGTGCCGGTGAGGGCCGAGGGGCGCGGGGTGAACCAGTCGGGGCCGGTGAAATTCTGGCCGATCAGGGCGGAGCCGATGAATTGGCCATCGTGACTGATCAGGCTGCCATTCGCCTGGAAGGGAAACAGGGCCTGGGCAAGGCCGGTGAAGGCGGTGGGCAGAGCGACGCCGAGGGCGAGGGTGAACAGCAGGACGAGCGAGAGAGCGGGGCGGATTTCACGGTACATGGTGCGGGGTCCGATCAGGTGAAGATGTGAAAGGCGGTGAGGATCATGTCGATCGCCTTGATGCCGATGAAGGGGGCGAGGATGCCGCCGAGGCCGTAGATCAGCAGGTTGCGGCGCAGCAGGGCGGCGGCGCCGACCGCGCGGAACCTGACGCCGCGCAGGGCGAGCGGGACCAGCACGACGATGATCAGCGCATTGAAGATCACCGCCGCGAGGATGGCGCTTTCCGGCGAGGTCAGGCCCATGATGTTGAGCGCCTGCAATCCCGGATAGGTCGCGACGAAGATCGCCGGCAGGATGGCGAAGTATTTCGAGATGTCGTTGGCGATCGAAAACGTGGTCAACGCGCCACGGGTGATCAGCAATTGCTTGCCGATTTCGACGATCTCGATCAGCTTGGTCGGGTCGCTGTCGAGATCGACCATGTTGCCGGCCTCGCGCGCCGCCTGGGTGCCGGTTTGCATGGCGACACCGACATCGGCCTGGGCGAGAGCCGGGGCGTCGTTGGTGCCGTCGCCGCACATGGCGACGAGGCGGCCTTCCTCCTGCGCCTTGCGGATGTAGCCGAGCTTGTCCTGCGGGGTGGCTTCGGCGATCACGTCGTCCACCCCGGCCTCGGCGGCGATGGCGGCGGCGGTGATGCGGTTGTCGCCGGTGACCATGATGGTGCGGATACCCATGCGGCGGAGATCGGCGAAGCGCTCCTTGATGCCGGGCTTGACGATGTCCTTCAGCTCGATCGCGCCGAGCAGCTTTCCGTCCACTGCCAGGGCGAGCGGCGTCGAACCGGCGCGGGCGATGCGCGAGACCGCTTCGGTGAAGGCGGCGGGTGGCGGGCTGGCGGTGAGTTTCAGCACGGAATCGACCGCTCCCTTGCGCCATGATCTGCCGCCGGATTCGATGCCGGAGACCCGTGTGTTGGCGCTGAACGGCACGAGCGTTGCGGTGGCCGGCAGGCGAAGGTCGATCTGGTAACGGTCGCGGACCAGCGTGACGATCGAGCGGCCTTCGGGGGTTTCGTCGCCCAGCGAGGCGAAGGCCGCGGCTTCGGCGAGGACGCGCTCATCGACGCCGGGGACCGGATAGAGCGCGGAGGCCATGCGGTTGCCGAAGGTGATGGTGCCGGTTTTGTCGAGCAGCAGGGCATCGACATCGCCCGCCGCCTCGACCGCGCGGCCGGAGGTGGCCACCACGTTGAAGCGGATCAGCCGGTCCATCCCGGCGATTCCGATCGCGGATAACAAGCCGCCGATCGTGGTGGGGATCAGGCAGACGAACAGGGCCGCCAGAACCGCGATCGAGAGATGGGTTCTGGAATAGGACGCGAACCCCGGCAGGGTCGCTACCGCGATCACGAAAATGACGGTGAGGCCCGCCAGCAGAATGTCGAGCGCGATCTCGTTCGGGGTCTTGCGCCGCTCGGCTCCTTCGACCAGCGCGATCATCCGGTCGAGAAAGGTCGAACCCGGTTCGGCGGTGATCCGGATCACCAGAAAATCCGATACCACCTGGGTGCCGCCGGTGACCGCCGAACGATCGCCCCCCGCCTCGCGGATCACCGGGGCAGATTCGCCGGTGATCGCGCTCTCGTTCACGCTCGCGATCCCCTCGATGATCTCGCCATCCGAGGGAATGATGTCGCCGGTCTCGACCAGCACCAGATCGTCCCTGTGCAACTCCGGCGCGGGGGTCGGCTTGAAGATCGTGCGGTCGCGAGGGTCGAGAACGAGCTTCGCCATCGTGTCCGACCGGGCACGGCGCAACGCATCCGCCCGGACCCGGCCCCGGCCCTCGGCCACCGCCTCGGCAAACGTCGCGAACAACACGGTGATCCACAGCCACACCGCAATCACCAGCGAAAACGCCGCGGGCCGGCCGGCCACAACCTCATGAACACCGACCGCCGAAACCAGAACCGCAATCACCTCGGTGGTGAAAATCACCGGATTGCGGATCAGATGGCGCGGATCGAGCTTCAAAACCGCATCGCCTGCGGCACGCACGACAATGGCACGATCGAACAGGCGGATCGTATCGACTTGGCTGGTCATTCGCTGATGTCCCATGGGAACGGGGTTTAAACGGGAGGGAAGCAAGGCCAGGGGGCGCTGCCCCCTGGACCCCCGCTAAGGGCGCGGCCCTTAGAACCCTTGAGTTTAAGGCGGGAGGAGGGCTGTCCAGGCGAGATCGACGGAACCACCGAGGGCGCGCCCTCCTCCCGCCTTAAACTGGTGGATTCCAAAGGCTCCGCCTTTGGCGGGGTCGAGGGGCAGAGCCCCTCGCCTTCTGTCCCGCCATTCAAAACACAGTCCCCTTGAGCATCAGGTACTGTTCCGCCAGGGGTCCGAGGGTATCGGCGGGCATGAATTGGAGGCCGCCGAGGATGATGATGATGCCGATGAGCAGGAGGACGAACAGGGGGGTATCGGTGGGGAAGGTTCCGGTGGAGGGCGGGAGTTTGGGTTTGGCGGCGAGGGAGCCGGCGATGGCGAGGACGGGGATGAGGACGGCGAAGCGGCCGAACAGCATGGCGAGGCCGAGGCCGTAGTCGAGGAGTGGGGTGTTGGCGGCGAGGCCGGCGAAGGCGGAGCCGTTGTTTTCGGTGGCGGAGGTCCAGCCGTAGAGCATTTCGGTGAGGCCGTGGGGGCCTGCGTTTTCGAGCGAGGCGAGGCCGGATTTGGTGAGGAGGGAGAAACCGGCGCCTGCGAGGATGAGCAGGGTTTGGATCAGCACGGCGAGCATGGCGAGTTTGATTTCGCGGGACTGGATTTTCTTGCCGAGGTATTCGGGTGTTCGGCCGACCATGAGGCCTGCGACGAAAACGGCGAGCAGGGCGAACAGGACCATGCCGTAGAGGCCGGAGCCGACGCCGCCGGGGGCGACCTCGCCGAGCTGCATCAGGAAGAGGGGGATGAGGCCGCCGAGCGGGGTGTAGCTGTCGGTGACGGAGTTGACGGCGCCGGTGGAGGTTCCGGTGGCGGCGATGTTGAAGGTGGTGGATTGGGCGATGCCGAAGCGGGCTTCCTTGCCGACCATGTTGCCGGGGTGGGCCATGATGCCGGCATGGAGCAGGATAGGGTTGTTGGCGGCTTCGGCGGCGTAGTCGCCCACCATGGCGAAGCCGAGGATGAGGGCCATGGCGGCGAAGAGGGCGAGGCCTTCGCGTTTGCGGCCGATCATGTGGCCGAAGGCGATGGGCAGGGCGAAGCCGATGACCAGCATGAGCCAGATTTCGAGCAGGTTGGTCATTGCGTTGGGGTTTTCGAACGGGTGGGCGGAGTTGGCGTTGAAGAAGCCGCCGCCGTTGGTGCCGAGTTCCTTGATGGCTTCCTGCAGGGCGACCGGGCCGCGCGCGATGGTCTGGGGCGCACCGGTGATGGTGTGGAGGTGGGCGAAGGCGTCGAGCGTCATGGGGACGCCGCCGATCAGCAGGAGGGTGGCGGCGAGGAGGGCGATCGGCAGCAGGAGGTAGAGGGTGATGCGGATGATATCGACGTAGATATTGCCGAGGGTTTTGAGGCCGCCGCTGATGAAGGCGCGCATCAGGGCGGCGGCGACGGCGATACCGGCGGCGGCGCTGATGAACATGTGGACCATGAGGCCGAACATCTGCGCACCGTTGGAGATTTGCGATTCCGGCGCGTAGGCCTGCCAGTTCGTGTTGGTGGTGAAGCTGGCGGCGGTGTTGAAGGCGAGCATCGGCGCCATGCCGGCGATGTGCTGCGGGTTGAACGGCAGGTAATATTGCAGGCGGAGGATGGCGTAGAGCAGCAGGAAGTGGATCACGCTGAGCATCAGCAGGGCGATGGCGTAGCTGGTCCAGCCCATCGGGCGGGCGGGGTCGATGCCGCAGAGCCGGTAGATGCCGGTCTCGATCGGGGCGAGGAGGCGGGTTTTGCCGGTGAGGATGCGGGCGAGATAGGCGCCGAGCGGGATGGCGCTGCCGAGGACCAGGCTGAGGATGAGTGCGATGTAGAGCAGGCCGTGAGCGGTCATGTTCAGAAATCCTCCGGGCGGATGAGGGCCCAGACGAGGTAGATCAGCAGGCCGAGCGCGACGGCGCCGGCGAGGGCGAGGTCGGGCATGGGTTCAGATTTTCGCGCAGAGGGGGACGTAGGCGAAGAACAGCGCGAAGATCGCGATGGCTGCGAGCAGGGAGAGAAGATCGGGCATGGGGTGGCTCCGGGGATGAACGCAGCCCTTTGTCCGCTTCGCGGCATAAAATCGGGAGATCGTTTTCGGCGCGGAGGCATAAAGAACGCGTAAAGACGCGTTCGCTCGCGCCTGCTGCCGGCAGGACGGGCCAACTCTGTATTTCAAACGGAGCAAATAAGAAAATTGTGAGACAACTAAGTATTTTGTTGAAATTTGACCGCAGCATGATACAACTTAACCCATCTTTAGCACTAAAACGATCATAATTTGCAACGAAACCGCATAACATATTGATATTGTGTACTTTATGTTTTGCTTTTATTTGTAGTGCCATAATATTATTAATGATCCCTTGACCCC
>JAQTXO010000102.1 GCA_028688765.1 Acidiphilium sp.
GCCCACACCTCCGAGGCCGAGACCGGGTATGGCGCGGCGTCGCTGCATGGCGAGGCGGTGGCGATCGGGCTGGTCTGCGCCTTCGACCTCTCGGCGCGGCTCGGGCATTGCGATGGGGCGATCGCCGGGCGCGTGGCGGCGCATCTGGCCGCGGTCGGGCTGCCGCACCGGATCGCGGGATGGCCGGCGGAAGCTTTGCTCGCGCACATGCAGCGCGACAAGAAGATGCGCGACGGCAAACTCTCCTTCGTGCTGGCGCGCGGCATCGGTGACGCCTTCACCAGCCGGGAGGTTCCGGAACGTGCCGTGCAGGAAACGCTGATCTCGTGCGGCGCGGGTTGAGTATAGTCGCGGCATGTACACCCCGCCCGCCTTTGCCGAGAACGATGCCGGTATTCTGGCCGGAATCATGCAGGCAGCACGGCTGCCGATCCTGATTTCGGCCGGAACCGGGGGGATCGAGGCGACGCATCTGCCACTGACGTGGCAGGACGCGCCGGCCCCGCATGGCCGCCTGATCGGGCATCTGGCGCGGGGCAATCCGCAGTGGCGCGCGCTGCGTGAGGGTGCGGCGGCGATGGCGGTGTTTCAGGCCCATGATTTCTATGTGTCGCCGAACTGGTATCAGACCAAGCGCGAGACCGGCAAAGTGGTGCCGACCTGGAATTACGAGGCGGTGCATGCCTATGGCACGGTCGAGATCATCGAGGAGGCGGCGCGGCTGCACGCCATCGTCGCGGCGTTGACCGACCGGCACGAGGCGCGGCAGACGCGGCCTTGGAAAGTGGACGACGCGCCGGATGATTACGTGGCCTCTCAGCTCAAGGGGATCGTGGGCGTGGTGATGGTGATCGACCGGCTGATCGGCAAGCGCAAGCTCAGCCAGAATCGCCCGGAGGCCGACCGGCGCGGCGTGGTCGCGGGGCTTGATGCGGCGGGCGATCCGGTTGCGGCCGATCTGATGCGGGGGCTCGAACCAGCGGCGGATCGACCTGCCCCAGAACCCAGCCCTCGACCGCGCGGATGACCGGGTCGGGCGGCACGCCGTCCGGCGCGCCGCGGATGACCCGGATGACCGACAGGACGCCGAGCAGGCTGTCGAACCGGTCCTCACCGTCGGGGGTCGCGCCGAAACCCTGGGTGATCTCGGCGGCCAGTGCGGGTTCGGGCGTGGCGTCGAGCGCGTGCATGACCGCTATGATCGGGCCGGACAGGGACGCGCGATCGGACTGGCGGCGCTTGCTGCGGGGGCGTTGCAGGCCGAGCTGGACCAGCGCTTCGGCGGGATAGGTTTCCGCGAGGGCGACGGTGCCGGGGGCGAGCAGCGTGTTGAACGACCCCTCGTAGGGCCAGATGGCGACCGGCTGGTTCTGCGCGAAGGCGGGGAGCAGGCAATCGCGCCACGCGGCGAGGGCAGCTTTGCCGCACTGGTTGGCCCCGATGGTCCAGAACAGCGCGGCGCCGGCGGGGCGGTTGGCGGTGCGCAGGTCGGCCGCGCGATGCAGGGCGCTCGTGTCCGCGAGTCCGAGAGCGGTGGCGAGGCGGGCCATCTGACCGGCACCGGCAACGCTGGAGCGCGGGTAGAAGGGACGGTCGGGCCTGACATCGTCGATTGTGCGGCAGGGCTCGAACAGCGCCAGATCGGGGTGAAGGCCGCGCAGCCAGTCGGGGAAACTCGTGATGCCGATTTTTGCGGCATAGGCGCGCGGCAGGCCGAGCGGGAAATCGACCCCGAAAGCCACGGGTGCGCCGTTCGCCGCCGCGCGGAGGCGGGCGATCAGGGTTTGCGGGGCAGCGACCGGCTCGGGGGCGGCAAGACGCCAGCTTCCATCAATGCCGCGTGCCGTGGTGATCCAGCGTTTGCGGGGATCGACGCTCCAATCCGCATGGGCGGCAAGGAGCCCGGCAGTTTGTAATATAGCAGACATGGACCAGTTGTTCATCGATCGTTAATTATCGTGGCGGATAAGAAGGAATGGATCGGATGGAACCACGCTATCGCCCGCTTGCCCAGGCTCTGCACTGGCTGATCGCGCTCACGGTGATCGGGCTTCTGATCGTCGGGCTGCTGCTGCATTACGATGTGCTGCCTAAATCGCTCCGCCCGACGGCGGCGATGCTCCATATGAGTTTCGGACTGACCGTTCTGGCCTTGATGGTGCTGCGCGTGGCGGTTCGGCTGACCGGGCAAGCCCCGCCATTGCCCGGCAGCGTGTCGCCCGCGATCCGCATGGCGTCGGGGACGACGCAAATTCTGTTCTATGTACTGCTGTTCGCGATGCCGGTATTCGGGGTGCTGTTCGTCGAGGCCCATGGCGGCAAGGTGCCGTTTTTCGGATTGTTCGACCTGCCGACGCTGGTGAGCAAGAGCAGGACGATCCAAAGCGATTTCGCATTCCTGCATTTCTGGGGCGGGATTACCCTGCTCGTTCTGCTGGTGCTGCATGTCGGCGGTGCGATCCGCCACCAGATGCGCGGGGAGCGGATTCTGATCCGGATGATGCCGCGCCGGTCACGCTGAGGGGATCTGTTGCGATAACCGCCCGCCGGTGCGGAGCGGTTCGATCCGTTGCGCCCGGCCATCGGGTCCGGTCTCGATCACCGCGCCGCAGATCGTGGCCTCGCCATCCGCCGGGTGGAGGCGCTCGCCCGGCATCTTGCGGGTGAAGCGCGCGATCGCCGGGGCTTTGCCCATGCCGATCACGCTGTCGTAATCGCCGCACATGCCGACATCCGACATATAGGCGGTGCCGCCCGGCAGGACCTGATGATCGGCGGTGGGGCAATGGGTGTGGGTGCCGAGCACGGCGCTCACCGCGCCATCGAAGGCGTGGGCGAAGGCCATTTTCTCACTGGTCGCCTCGCCATGAAAATCGACCAGGATCGCCGCGTGGGTCACGCCGAGCCGGGCGCGCGCGAGGATGGTTTCGGTGGCGCGGAACGGGCAATCCATCGGGTCCATGAACAGGCGGCCCATCGCCTGCAGGATCAGGATGCGCTGGCCGTTGGCGAGGGTGATATCCACCGCGCCCTCGCCCGGCGTGCCGGGAGGATAGTTCAGCGGGCGGATCAGGCGTTTCTGCCGGGCGATGTAGGGGATGATCTCCTTGCGGTCCCAGGAATGATTGCCGAGCGTGATGGCATCGGCCCCGGCCGCGAAAATCGCATCCGCCATATCCGGCGCGAGGCCGAAACCGTGCGAGGCGTTTTCGGCGTTGACGATCGCGACGTCGATCTTGAGGTCGCGCCGCAGACCCGGCAGGGCCGCGACCACGGCATCCCGTCCGGTCCGGCCCATCACATCGCCCAGAAACAAAATCCGCATGACCGCTCCTTGTCCGCCGTCGCGGTAAGCGGTCCGGCGGGTTTGGGCAAGCGTGGGGTCAGGCGGATTCGAGGACGTGCAGGACGCGGTTCGCGATGAGGTCTTTCGAGCGGGCCGCGAAGGCGGCCATGTGCGGGGTCGCGGCGTGGGCGGCAAGCGCCTCCCTCGTCGTCCAGGTTTCGATCACGACGTAGCTGTCGGCTCCGATGGAGGCGTTGCTGATCGGGTGGTCGGTATCGATGGCGGGGAGGTATTGCAGGCAGCCTTCCTCGGCATGCACTTGGGGCAGGACGGCGCGGAAGGCATCGAGCAGTTCGGCGCGCCTGCCGGGTTTGGCGGTGATGGTGGCGAGGACGTGGATCATGGCGGCTCCGGTTCAGTGGTCGGCGCTGGCGCGGTCGAGCGTTGCGATGTCGGCGGGGGAGAGGGTGAGGGTTGCCGCCCTGATCAGGTCGTCGAGCTGGGTCGTGCTGGTCGCGCTCGCGATCGGCGCGGTGATGCTGGGCCGGGCGATGAGCCAGGCGACGGCGACCTGCGCCGGGCTGGCGCGGTGGCTGGCCGCGATGTCGTCGAGGGCGGCGAGAACCCGCCTTCCCTTCGGGTCGAGGTATTTTTTGACCCCCTCGCCGCGCGGGCTGGCGGCGAAATCGGCCTCGTTGCGGTACTTGCCGGTGAGAAACCCGGCGGCGAGAGCGAAGTAGTTGATCACGCCGAGATTTTCCGCGACGCAGAGCGGTTCGAGCTCGGCCTCGTAGGCCGGGCGTTCGAGCAGATTATAGTGCGGCTGGAGCGATTCGTAGCGCGGCAGGCCGAGGCGCGCGCTGGTTGCGAGGGCCTCCCTGAGGCGGGGTGCGGTGTAGTTCGAGGCCCCGATGGCACGGACCTTGCCCTGTTCGATCAGGCCGGCGAAGGCGGCGAGGGTCTCTTCGAGCGGGGTTTCGGCCTCGTCGGCATGGGCCTGGTAGAGGTCGATCACGTCGGTGCGCAGGCGTTTCAGCGATGCGTCAACGGCGGCTTCGATGGTCGGTTTCGAGAGCTTTTTACCGTCCGCGCCGGTCATCATGCCGACCTTGGTGGCGATGATGAGTTGGTCGCGCCCGCCGCGCTGCGCGAGATAGTTGCCGATCACGGTTTCGGATTCGCCGCCCTGATGGCCGGGGACCCAGGAGGAATACATGTCGGCGGTGTCGATCGCGGTGAGGCCGGCGGTGATCATGTGATCGAGCAGACGGAACGAGGTGGGTTCGTCGGCGGTCCAGCCGAACACGTTGCCGCCGAACATGATCGGCGGCAGGGACAGGCCGGAATTGCCGAGTTGCTTGTGGTTCATGCTGGGTACCCCGATTGTTATGTGCGCAACATGGTCAGGCACGCGGGTCACGGCAAGCCGGGGTCAATCCGGCTATTCGACCAGACGGATCGGCGCCAGATCGGGCCAGCGGTCGATCGGGTCGGGGTTTTCGGAATGGGCGGTGCCCCCGAAATGGCGGATGATGCCGGCCACGGCGTTGAGCGCGGTGGTGACCGCCCCTTCGGACCAGCCGGCGGTCCAGGAGATGTCATCGCCCGCAAGGAAGATGCCGCGATGCGCCTCCGGCAGGTCCGACTGGATGAAATGGCTGAACAGGCGGCGCTGGTAGCGGTAGTGCCCGGGCAGGTTGGCCTTGAACGCGCCCATGAAATTGGGATCAGATTCCCAGGAGACCGTGATCGGCGCGCCGATGATATGCCGGGCGATATCGAGCGTGGGGTAGATCTGGCGCAGGCTGTGCAGCATCAGGCGGACCCGGTCGTCGAGCGGCAGAGCGAGCCATTTCAGCGCGTCGTCGCTCCAGGTGTAGGACAGGCAGATCACCCCGGGTTTGTCGGCCCCGTTGTCGAGCAGGTAGGTGCCGCGGGTGAGGCGGTCCGACAGGGTCATGCTCAGTGCGTGCTCGCCGCTCGCGGGGTCGATATCGCGCCAGAACGGGCGATCGACCATGACGAAGGTTTTCGAGGATTGCATGTAATGGGTGCGTTCCATCGCCATCCAGAGATCGTGATGGAACAGGGATTCGGCGCAGTCGATCCGGGCGGAGAGCAGCCAGACCTGACAGGTGACGATGACGGCGTCGTATTCGGCGGTGGTGCCGTAACGGTCCGTGATCGCGAATTTTCGCGCGGTGCCGGGCGCGATTTTCGCGACGCCGGGTTTCGGCACGTGGTTGTGCAGCGAGGCGAGCGAGGTGCCCCGGGGCCAGTGGGACATGGTTTCGGGCGCGAGCGACCAGAGGCGGCGGGGCAGTTGTTCGACGCCGCCGACCACGAGCCGGTGCTCGTCATCCGCGCCGGTTGCGACGACGCGGAGAATTTCGAGGATCGAATTGGGGAAGTCGGTATCCCAGCCGCCGGTGCCGAAGCCGACCTGACCGAACACTTCGCGGGCGCGAAAGCCGAGTTCGCGGAAGGAGCGGGATTTGGCGATGAAGCCGGAGAAACTCTCCTCGTCGAGGTTTTCGACCAGATGATGCCAGAGGCGGCGGATGGTCGCGGTGTCGCGATGGCGGATCGCGGTGGTGAGTTCGGTGTAGTGGGCACCTTCCTCCAGTGCTTCGGCCCAGGCGCGTTCGACTTCGGTGAAGAGTTTGGGAAGATCGTCCTTGGTGCGGGCATAGTGGCGGACCCCGGCAAGCTCGATCACGGTGGATGGCGTGTCCGGCGCCAGGGGGTTGGGGAAACCGACGGTTTCGATGCCGACCTTGTCGAAATAGTGGAACAGGGCGCGGGATGAGGGTGGAAACCGCATCGCGCCGAGTTCGGCATAGGCCCCTGCCCCGTCCTTGAACGGTTCGGAGCGCAGGCGGCCGCCGATCCGGTCGCTTTCATACAGGACCGGCTTGAGACCGAGCTTCATCAGCTCGTGGCCCGCGACGATGCCGGCGATTCCCGCACCGATGATCGCGATTTCGGTGCCGTGCGCGGCGGCGGGTATCTGGCCGAGACCAGCTTGATGGGACAGGAATTCATCGTAGGCGAAGGGGAAATCGGGGCCGAACATGGTGATCGGCGCGATCATGTCGCGAGGCTCCGGTAGAGAGAAGCGCGACGATCGGCCAGGAGCGGATCGCGGGCGCGGATTTCGGCCTGATGCGCGGGATCGATCGTGGCGGTGATCAGCGCGGGACCGTCGCCAGCCTTGGCGAGCACCGCGCCATCCGGCCCGCAGATCGAGGATTTGCCGATATAGGCGAGCCCGTCCTCGCTGCCGCAATGGTTGGCGTAGGCGATGAACACCTGGTTTTCATAGGCGCGGGTCGGGATCAGGTGATCGGCCACGATATCGTAGGGCGGCATCAGCGCGGTCGGGACCAGAACGAGGTCGGCCCCGGCGATGGTGAGGACGCGGGCGGTTTCGGGGAATTCGATGTCGTAGCAGATCGCGAGACCGAGCTTCAGGCCGCGCCAGGGAACCACCGGGAAGCGATCGCCCCGGAGGCTGAACATGGCGCGGTCGAGCGCGCCGAACAGATGAATTTTCCGGTAGATCAGGAGGATGTCGCCAGTGGCATCGATCAGGGCGGCGCTGTTGGCGATGTTTTGATCGACGCGTTCGGGAAAGCCGAGGCAGATCGCGGTGCCGTGGGCGCGGGCGATGGCGCGGAGGCGATCGAACGTTTCATCGTCCGGGGTCATCGCGAGGCTGCGGGCGCGGGCGGCGCCGAGATTGTAGCCGGTGCAGAACAATTCGGGCAGGACAAGCAGGTCCGCCTGCGCGGCGCGGGCCCGGCGCGCGGTGGCGTCGAGCAGGTCCAGCGCCGCTGCGGGATCGGCGAAACATCCCGCCGTCTGGCTGATCGCGATGGTCAGGGTCATGGGCAAGGCATAGGAGCAGGCTCGGGCGGAGGCAACGCCCCCGCCGGCCACGGATCGGTTCGACCGCGTCACATCGCGTTGAGGACGAGATGCGCGCCGCGCCGGCTGACGGCACCCATGCGCGCGCCGTGGCTGCCCGAGGCCATGATGATGTCGCCGGGGGCGATCAGGTCGCCGGCTTCGGTGAAATAGGTCTCGCCGTCGAGCGCGGCCAGTTGTTCCTCCCCGGCGCGATAATGCCAGAGGGTGAAGCCGTTCGCGTAGGCGAGGACGGAAAGGTTGCGCAGGTTGAATGCCATGTAGGTCTCCTTGGGATTGCGGGTGGAATTTCGCTCGTTTCTAAGAACTTAGTCCTAGCGTGGGGAAAATTTTTTCGGGCGCCGGGTCCGGCCCGAGGTCGAAGCCGGCGACGATGCCCTGCCGGCGGAGCGTGTAATCGAGCACGAACATCGCCTGCTGCCACTGGTGCCAGTCGCTGCGGTCGGCGCGGCGGGGCCGGGGTGGCGGGCGACCGCGATCGCCCCAGCGGCGCAGAACCTCGGCGTGGACCACATCGATCCGGCCCGCGCGATACAGGCGCTGGAGGCAGATGAGGATGGTTTCGGGCCGGCAGGGTGCGGCAGCTTCGAGCGGCGAGGGTTTTCCGGCACGTCGTGCGGCGAGACAGGCGGCGGTCCAGAGCCAGGCGCGCTCCGCCGAGGTGAACGGTTTGATTTCGTTCGGTAATTCCGCTGAACGGGCGGTGCCGATATCGAAGGGCATGGGGAACTCCGTGTGAACATAACAAGAACAAGTTAACCGGAGGTTGTGGGCTGCGCAAGCGAAAAACGGAGTTTGTTCCTAAAAAACGGGCTCGGTGTGCTGCCCCGCCTGTGGCGTGAGAAACGTATTGCGCTATTCTGACGTCCAGGGGAGCGGCCGTAAAGTTT
>JAQTXO010000103.1 GCA_028688765.1 Acidiphilium sp.
CCCGGATCGCGATGGTGGAACGGGCGCATCGCGGTGAAGACATGGGTTGCGAGGCGGGCACCGGCCTCGATCGCGCGGGTTGCGGTCGCGGCATCCGCATCGGTATGGCCGAGGGCGATGGCGATGCCCGACCGGGTCAGGCGCTCGATGGCGGCGATGGCGTGCGGCAGTTCCGGGGCGAGGGTGATCAGGCGCAGAGTGGCGCGCAGGGCGTCGTGAGCGAGCAATGTCTCCAGCGTCGGCGAGTCGGGGATCAGCAGCCAGTCGGCGCGATGCGCGCCGCGCCGGGCGGGGGCGAGAAACGGGCCTTCGAGATGGAGCCCGGGCATTTGCGCGAGGGGTGCGGTGGTCAAGGCCTCGATTGCGGTGCGGATGCGGGCGGCGGCCTCGTGCAGATCGGGGATCGGGGCGGTGATGATCGTGGGCAGGAAACTGGTGACGCCGGATTGGACGAGGCTGCGGCGGAGATGTTCGAAACCGGCGGTATCCGCCGTCGCGCAGTCGATCCCGAAGGCGCCGTTATTGTGGAGGTCGATCAACCCGGGGGCGAGGATGCCGTGGGGCAGGATGAGATCGGTATCGGCCGGGATATGGCCGAGCACCGCGACGATCCGGCCCGCCTCGATCACGAGGGCGCCCTCCGCCTCGAACCTTCCGTCGCGGAACAGGCGCGGCGCGGCGAGGATCATGGCTCAGGTGACGAGCATCGGGCCCAGGGGACGGCCGGCGAACAGGTGGACGTGGAGATGCGGGACTTCCTGATGGCTGTCCGGCCCCATATTGGCGAGCAGGCGGTAGCCGGTGTCCTCGAAGCCGAGCATGTGGGCGACATGGCCGATCGCGCGGATGAAGCCGGTGATTTCGGCCTCCGGGGCGGTCGCGGCGAAATCCGCGAAGGCGACGTAGCGGCCTTTGGGGATGACCAGGATGTGATGCGGCGCCTGGGGGTTGATGTCGTGAAAGGCGAGGGCGAATTCGTCCTCGTAGACCTTGCGGCAGGGGATGTCGCCGCGCAGGATTTTCGCGAAGATGTTGTTGTCGTCATAGGGCGGTTTGCCGCTGACGCCTTGTTTCGGGGTCATGGGATTTTCCTGGTTTCAGCGATCGAGAGCAGGACGGGGCGGGCGTTTTTCTCGGCGATGCCGGAGATCGCCTCGCGGCGTTTGAGTTCGGTCCAGACATCTTCGGGGCGCAGGCTGCATGCGACCCACATGACCAGAAGATGATAGAGCACATCGGCACTTTCCGCGATCAACGCCTCGCGGTTGCCGGCGACCGCCTCGATCAGGCATTCGACCGATTCCTCGCCGAATTTCTGGGCGACCTTGTTGATGCCGCGCGAGAGCAGCCGGGCGGAATGGCTGACCAGCGGGTCGGCGGCCTGGCGCGCCACGATGGTGGACCACAGCCGGTCCAGCACCTTGGCATCGGGGGCGGCGGGATCGAGCGGCGGAACCGGCAGGATGGCGGCGAGTTTCGGCTTGCGCGCGGTCTTGACCGGTTTGGTGCCGACAGTTTTGGCTTTCGCGGTTTTGGCTTTCGCGGTTTTGGCTTTCGCGGGTTTGGCTTTTGGTTTGGCCGGCGTCTTGCCCGTTGATTTGGTCGGTTTTTTTGCCATTGGAGTCTCCTAACGCGGGGTCGGCAGGGGGCGCACCGGCAGCCCGGCTTCGGCAAGGCTCGATTTCACCTCGGCGATGGTGAACTGGCCGAAATGGAACACGCTGGCGGCGAGCAGGCCGGTGGCTCCGGCGGCGGCGCCTTCGGCGAAATGGGCGAGGGTGCCGACCCCGCCGGAGGCGACGATCGGGATGGTGATCCGCGCTGCCACTCTCTTCAACAAATCGAGATCGAAGCCGGTTCCGGTGCCGTCCCGGTCCATCGAGGTCAGCAGGATTTCGCCGGCACCGCGGGCCTGCATTTCGGCGCACCATTCCACCGCGTCGATCCCGGTCGGGTTACGGCCGCCATGGGTGAAGATCGCCCAGCCGGTCCCGGTGCGGCGGGCATCGACCGCGACGACCACGCACTGGCTGCCGAATTTATGCGCAGCCTCGTTGATGAAATCGGGGCGCGCGATGGCAGCCGAATTGATGCTGCATTTATCTGCCCCGGCGAGCAGGAGCCGCCGCATGTCCTCGGTGCTGCGGATGCCGCCGCCGACGGTGAGGGGCAGGAACACTTTCGCGGCGGTGCGGCCGACCACGTCGATGATGGTGTCGCGGTTTTCGTGACTGGCGGTGATGTCGAGAAAGGTGAGTTCATCGGCCCCGGCGGCATCGTAGATCGCGGCCTGTTCGACCGGATCGCCCGCATCGCGCAGGGAGACGAAATTGACGCCCTTGACCACGCGGCCATCCTTGACGTCGAGACAGGGGATCACCCGCAGCTTCAGCATGCCCGTCTCAGCATGCGCGTGCCGCCGCGAGGGCGGCGGCGGCATCGATACTGCCATCATACAGGGCGCGGCCGATGATGGTGCCGGCAAGGTTGGGCGTGCGCGACGCCGCCTCGCGCAGGGCGATGATGTCCGCGAGGCCCGCCACACCGCCGGAGGCGATCACCGGGATGGTGACGCTTCGTGCCAGCGCCTCGGTCGCTTCGAGGTTGAGGCCGGCGAGCATGCCATCGCGCGCGATATCGGTGTGGATGATCGCGCAGATCCCGGCATCCTCCAGCCGCAAGGCGAGGTCGGTTGCGCTGATGGTGGAAATCTCGGCCCAGCCTTCGGTCGCCACCATGCCGTCCGAGGCGTCGATGCCGACGATGATCCGGCCGGGGAAGGCGGCGGCGGCGGTGCGGACGAGGGCGGGGGTTTTGACCGCGACGCTGCCGAGGATGATGCGGGCGATGCCGAGATCGAACCACGCCTCGATCCCTGCCATGTCGCGGATGCCGCCGCCGAGCTGGATCGGGAGCGGGACCGCCTCGCTGATCGCGCGGACCGCCGCCTGGTTGACGCCGTGGCCGGCGAAGGCGCCGTTGAGATCGACCACGTGCAGCGCCTCGAACCCGGCCTGCTGGAAGGCCCGGGCCTGGGATGCGGGATCATCGGCGTAGATTGTCGCCTGATCCATCGCGCCGCGCCTGAGCCGGACGCAGGCGCCATCCTTCAAATCGATCGCCGGGTAGAGGGTGAGGGCCATGCTCACTGGGCCCGCAGCATCTTGTAATAGAAATAGCCGGCGACGGTCCGGCCCTCGGTGCGGGCATAGGCGGGATGGGTGCCCCAGCGGAGGAACCCGGCGGCTTCGTAGAGGGCGATGGCGGCGGTCTGGGTTTCGCGGACGTCGAGGTTGAGGACCTGATAGCCGAGGGCGCGGGCGCGATCTTCGAGGCGGTGGACGATCAGCCGGGCGAGGCCGTGACCGCGTGCATAGGGGGCGACGAAATTGAGCGCGAGGGTGGCGCCGAATGCCTGGGCCTCGTTGTTGCGCGGCGGGCGGACGAGCTGGGCCGCGCCGTAGATCGTGCCGTCCATCCGGCCAACGAACAATTCCCGTTCGGGGACCATGACCACGCCACGGAAATATTGTTCGAGCGCGGCGCGGCCCGGCGGCTTGATCCAGCCGAAGCCGCCGCCATCGATGATCGCGGCATCGGCGGCTTCGCAGAGCGCCTGCATGTCGTCATCGCCGATCACGGTGAGCCGGTCGACCGCGAGGGTTTCGGGGGGGGGCAGATCGCGGATCGGGGCGGTGTTCATGCCGGGCTCCAGCGCAGGAAATTACCGAGTATCGTCAATCCGACCTCCTGGCTCTTTTCCACGTGAAACTGGGTGCCGGCGCGGTTGCCGGTCGCGACCATCGCCGCCACCGGGCCGGCATAGTCGGTGGTGGCGATCACCGGTGGTGAGGCGATGCGGTCGAGCGCGTAGGAATGGACGAAATAGGCGTGATCGCCGGGGTTGAGCCCGTCGAGCAGCGGGTGGGCGCCGGGGGTGAAGTGGAGTTCGTTCCAGCCCATGTGCGGCAGGCGCAGACCTTCGGCGCGCATCGGTGCGATATCACCCGCGATCCAGCCGAAACCGGGGGTGATCCGGTGTTCGAGGCCGCGCGCGGCCATCAGTTGCATGCCGACGCAGATGCCGAGGAACGGCGCGCCAGCATCGACCCGGCGGTGCATGGAATCGGCAAGGCCGGGGCGGGCGGCGAGGCCGGCGGCGCAATCGGCGAAGGCACCCTGGCCGGGCAGGACGATGCGGTCGGCGGCGGCGATATCATCGGGGCGGTCGGTGATGGCGACAATGGCGGCGATGCCGAGGCGGGTGGCCGCGAGTTCGAGACCGCGCGCGGCGGAGGCGAGGTTGCCGCTGCCATAGTCGATCACCGCAATCCTCACAGCACGCCTTTGGTCGAGGGGATCGCGCCCGCCGCGCGGGGGTCGGGTGCGACCGCCATGCGCAGGGCGCGGGCGACCGATTTGAACGCGGCTTCGGCGACGTGATGGGCGTTGTGCCCGGCGCGCAGGCGGATGTGCAGAGCGAACTGGCCGTTGGCGGCCAGGGATTGGAAGAATTCCTGGACGAGCTGCGTGTCCATGTCGCCGAGCATCGGGCGTTCGAAGGGCACCTCGAAGCCGAGATAGCCCCGGCCCGAGAGGTCGATCGCGGCTTCGCACAGGGCTTCGTCCATCGGGATCACCGCATGGCCGAAGCGGGTGATGCCGCGCTTGTCGCCGATCGCCTCGCGGATCGCCTGGCCGAGCACGATGCCGACATCCTCGACGGTGTGATGGGCATCGATATGCAGGTCGCCCTCCGCCGAAATGTCGAGGTCGAACATCGCGTGGCGGCCCAGGGCGGTCAGCATGTGGTCGAAGAAGCCGATTCCGGTTGCGATTTCGGTGCGGCCGGACCCGTCGAGATCGAGCAGGAGCTCGATTGCGGTTTCCGAGGTTTTGCGGGTCAGCGTGGCGGTACGATTCATTCGCGCTGCCTAGCCCAAATCGGCATCATCGCCAATGTGCCGTGGGATCGGGATGGGCGGACTTTCATGATCTTGTCGTTTCGCGCATAATTACGCCATGCTGGACAAGAATTTCGACCCGACTGCTTTCGAAGCACGGCTTTACGACACCTGGGAAGGCGAGGGCGCGTTTGCCGCCGATCCGGCGCGCAATGCGAAGCCGTTCACGATCATGATCCCGCCGCCCAATGTGACCGGGCGGCTGCATGTGGGGCATGCGCTGACCATGACGCTGCAGGACGTGCTGATCCGGTTTCAGCGGATGAACGGGCGCGATGCGCTGTGGCAGCCCGGCACCGATCATGCCGGGATCGCGACGCAACTGATGGTCGAGCGCGATTTGCAGAGCGAGGGCAGCAGCCGCACGGAGATCGGGCGCGCGGCGTTTCTCGAACGGGTCTGGCGCTGGAAAGAGGAGCAGGGCGGGGCGATCACCAGGCAGTTGCGCCGGCTGGGGGCCTCGCCCGACTGGTCGCGCGAGCGGTTCACCATGGACGAGGGATTGACCCGTGCGGTGCGGACGATTTTCGTCCGGCTGTTCAATGACGGGCTGATCTATCGGGCCAAGCGGCTGGTGAACTGGGACCCGGCGTTCGGCTCGGCGATTTCGGACCTCGAAGTCGAGATGCGCGAGGTCAAGGGGCATTTGTGGCATCTGCGCTATCCGGTCGAGGGCAGCGACGAGGTGATCATTGTGGCGACCACGCGGCCCGAGACCATGCTGGGGGATACGGCCGTGGCGGTGCATCCGGGCGATGAGCGCTATGCCGCGCTGGTCGGGCGGACCGTGATCCAGCCGATCACCGGGCGGCGGTTTCCGATCATCGCCGATGAGTATTCCGACCCGGAAAAAGGCACCGGGGCGGTGAAGATCACGCCGGCGCATGATTTCAACGATTTCGCGGTGGGGCAGCGGCATGGGCTGGCGACACCCTCGATTTTCGACCGGGCGGCGCGGGTGACGCTGGCCGAGGTGCGCGACGGGGCGAACCCGCCCGATCCGATGTTTTTCGAGAGTCTGGAAGGGCTCGACCGGTTTGCGGCGCGGCTGGAGATCGTGGCGCATCTCGATGCGATCGGGGCGCTGGAGAAGGTCGAGCCGCATACCCACACCGTGCCGCAGGCGGAACGGGGCGATACCGTGATCGAGCCGCTGCTGACCGAGCAATGGTTCTGCAATGCCGAGGTGCTGGCCAAACCCGCGATCGCCGCGGTGGAGGAGGGCCGGATCGAATTCGTACCCAAGCAGTGGGAGAACACGTATTTCGCCTGGATGCGGAATATCCAGCCCTGGTGCATTTCGCGGCAGTTATGGTGGGGGCACCGGATTCCGGCGTGGTACGGGCCGGAGGGGATGATTTTCGTGGCCGAATCCGAGGCCGAGGCGCATCGCGATGCCGAGGAGCATTTCGGCCACAAGGTTGAGTTGCGGCAGGACGAGGACGTGCTGGATACCTGGTTCAGCTCGGCTCTGTGGCCGTTCTCGACGCTGGGGTGGCCGGAATCGACGCCGGAACTCGCGAAATACTATCCGGGGGATGTGCTGGTCACCGGGTTCGACATCATTTTCTTCTGGGTCGCCCGGATGGTGATGATGGGGCTGTACGTGATGGGCGAGGTGCCGTTCCGCACCGTGATGATGAACGGGCTGGTGCGCGACGAGCGCGGCCAGAAAATGAGCAAGACCAAGGGCAATGTGGTCGATCCGATCACGCTGATCGAGGATTATGGCGCCGATGCGCTGCGCTATACCGTGAGTGCCCAGAGCGGGGCGGGGCGGTCGATCAAGCTGGGGCCGACCATGGTGGCGGCGAACCGGAGTTTCATTACCAAGATCTGGAATGCGGCGCGGTTCTGCGAGATGAATGCGTGCCGGCCCGATCCGGCGTTTCGGCCCGAGGCGGCGCGGCTGGCCTTGTCGCGCTGGATTCTTGATGCGGCCAACCGGGCGGTGATCGAGGCGACGGGGGCGCTGGAGGCGTATCGGGTCGCGGAGTATGCGCAGGTTTGTTACCGGTTCACCTGGGGTGATTTCTGCGACTGGTTCCTCGAACTGGCCAAGCCGGGGCTTGCGGGGGAGGATGCCGACGCGGTGGAACGCAGGGCGGTGGCGGCGCATGTGCTGGGAGTGTTGCTGCGGTTGCTGCATCCGATGATCCCGTTCGTGACCGAGGCGTTGTGGGATGAGTTGGGGTATGGCGCGGTGGGGTCGTTGATCCGGGCACCGTGGCCGGAGCGCGAGGTGGTGAGCGAGGCGGCGGCGGCGCGGGACGAGGTTTCGTGGGTGATTGCCGCGATCTCGGAAATCCGGGCGGTGCGCAGCGAGATGAACGTGCCGGCGGCGACGCGGATTCCGATTTTGATCCGCGATGCGTCGGAGGAGACGCTGGCGCGGGCGGGGCGGTGGCGCGAGGAGATTGCGCGGCTGGCCCGGATTTCCAGCCTGGAGGCATTGCAGGGTGACATGCCGCATGGGGCGGCGCAGGCGATTCTGGGCGAGGCGACGCTGATTCTGCCGCTGGCCGATATCATCGATCTGGCGGCGGAGCGGAAGCGGCTCGCGAGCACGCGGGCGAAGACCGCGAGCGATGCCGAGAAGATTGCGCGCAAGCTGGAGAATCAGGATTTCGTCAGCAAGGCGCCGGAAGATATCATTGTGGAGAACCGGGACCGGCTGGAAGCGGCGCATGCGGAACTGGCCCGGTTGGACGCCGCGCTATCTAGAATAGGTTAGAGTTTTTTCGCCGTTCTTTTTAACCCTGTCTTGTCGCAGCGTATTTTGTTACAATATCGAAATTAAATAGGCGTGGTTAGGCGGGGCGGGTCAGGCGGGTTTTTTTGCGGGGCCGGGCCAGCGGTGGGACCATGAGTTCCAGCAGGGCGTGTCGTAGATGCCGACCAGGGTGAAGCCGTAGTCGCGGGGTTTGCGGGGCTGCCGGGGTTTGGATGGTCGGGGTGGTTTCGGTTCCGGGACGGGTTTGGGCAGTTGCAGCCATGAGGGCGGGGCGATGCCGAACATGCGGCAGAGCGAGCGCAAGGTGGGGGCGGATTTCGGGGTTTGGGCGATGAGGTCGGCGGTGGCTTCGGCGGCGAGGAGGGCGGTGAGCGCGGCGGTAGCGGCGGC
>JAQTXO010000104.1 GCA_028688765.1 Acidiphilium sp.
CGGGCTCGCTATCGCGGCGTTCGCGGCGGCCAAGGCGCTCGCCGCCGAGGATATCGTGTTCAAACCGGGGTTGAACGAGGACCTCGCGATGACCGCGGTGTGGGGATCGCAGATGACCCCCCTATTCCCGGGCCACACCGCCGATGGCGTCTTCGCCATGTGGTATGGCAAAGGTCCGGGCGTCGATCGTTCGGGCGATGCGATGAAGCACGCGAATTACGCCGGTACCACGCGGCTCGGCGGAGTTCTGGTCGTCACCGGAGACGACCACGCGGCCAAATCCTCCTCGATCGCCAACCAGTCCGAACAGGCGTTGATCGCAGCCGGTGTGCCGGTGCTGGCGCCGAGTTCGGTGGCGGATATCCTCGATCTCGGGCTTTACGGCTGGGCCGCCTCGCGTCATTCGGGCCTCTATATCGGGTTCAAGACGGTCGAGGAAATCATCGACTGTACCGCCTCGATCATCGCGGACCCCGATTTTCCGATCGTGATGCCCGAGATCGACCCGGCCAGCGTGGCGATGCGGCTGCACGAACCGGTACTGGCGCAGGAAGCGCGGGTGCTGCGGGTGCGCCACCCGGCGTTGATGGAATTCCTCCGCGCCAACCGGGTCAACCGCCTGATTGATGTCGCCCCCGGCGCGCGGCTCGGCATCGTCACGGCGGGGAAATCCTACCTCGATGTCGAGCAGGCGAAGGCGGATCTTGCGCTCGATGGGGTCCGCCTTCTCAAGCTCGGCATGACCTGGCCGCTGGAGCCCGACATCATTCGCAGCTTCGCCGCCGGGCTGGAAGAAATCATCGTCGTCGAGGAAAAACAGCCGATCATCGAGGATCAGATCCGCACCATTTTGTACGGCACGGCCAACGCGCCGCGCGTGCTCGGCAAGACCGATGAACGCGGCCTGACCCTGCTCAAGCCGGAAGCAGACCTCTCCGCCGCCGAAATCACCCTGGCCCTGGGAGATCGCGCGCAGCGGGTGCATTTCTCGGCCGCCCGCGCCACCAGCCTCGCCAATCTGCGCGCCAATATCGAGCTGTCCCGCCGCCTCGATTTCGGCGCGCACCGCACCCCGCATTTCTGCTCCGGGTGCCCGCATTCGACCTCGACCGTGGTGCCGGAAGGCTCGCGGGCGATGGCCGGGATCGGCTGTCACTACATGGTCACCTGGATGGACCGCGAAACCGACGTATTCAGCCAGATGGGCGGCGAAGGTGCCGCATGGATCGGACAGGCGCCGTTCACCACCGAGCGCCACGTATTCGCCAACCTCGGCGACGGGACCTATCATCATTCCGGCAGCCTCGCGATCCGCGCTGCGATCGCCGCCGGGGCGAATATCACCTACCGGGTGCTGTTCAACGATGCGGTCGCAATGACCGGGGGCCAGCATGTCGACGGCCCCCTGACCGTGCCGCAGATCACCCGGCAGATGGCATCCGAAGGTGTGGCTGCCATCGAAATCGTCACCGACGAGCCGGAAAAATACCAAAGCGTGACCGATCTGGCGCCCGGCGTTGCGGTGCATCACCGGCGCACGCTCGATGAGGTGCAGCGGCGGCTGCGCGAGACGCCCGGGGTGACCATCCTGATCTACGATCAGACCTGCGCCACCGAAAAACGCCGCCGCCGCAAGCGCGGCACCATGGTCGATCCGGCCAAGCGTGCGTTCATCAACGAACGGGTCTGCGAAGGCTGCGGCGACTGCTCGAAAACCTCCAACTGCGTCTCGGTGGTTCCGGTCGAGACTGCATTCGGCCGGAAGCGTGCGATCGATCAATCGTCCTGCAACAAGGATTTCTCCTGCGTCGAGGGGTTCTGCCCCAGCTTCGTCACCGTTCATGGTGCGGGGCTGAAAAGGCCCGAAATCACTCTGTCCGGCGCCCCGGATGACCTGCCAGAGCCGATCCTGCCGGACCTCGACCGGCCCTGGAATGTGGTAATCGCCGGGATCGGCGGCACCGGCGTCGTCACCATCGGCGCGTTGCTCGGCATGGCCGCGCATCTCGACGGCAAGCCGGTTTCGGTGCTCGACGTTCTCGGTCTCGCCCAGAAAGGCGGTGCGGTGGTGTCCCATGTCCGCTTCGGCGGTGCGGCGGGCACCGGACAGGCTCTGCGGATTCCGCAAGGTCGCGCCGATCTGCTGCTCGGTTGCGATGCGCTGGTCTCCGCCGAGCATGAAACCCTCGATTGTCTTGGCGAGGCGACGACCGCGGTGGTCAATCTGCACGAAACCATCACCGGCGCGTTCACCCGCGATCCGGATTTTTCACTGCCGATGCGCAAGCTGCGCCAGGTGATCGCCAAACGCGTCGGCGAGGAGCGGCTTGCAACGCTCGATGCCACCGGCATCGCAACGGCACTGATGGGGGATGCCATCGCGACCAATCTGTTCGTGCTCGGCTATGCTTGGCAGCGTGGCAAGGGGCGGGTGGCGCGCCGGTCGATCGAGGACGGCATCCGGCTGAACAATCAGGCCGTGGCGCTCAACCTCGCAGCCTTCGCCTGGGGCCGCGCCGCAGCGGTCGACCTTGCCCGCGTCACCACAAAAATCCCCGCTGCGGTGGACAAGCCCGCCCCCTCCGATCTCGACGGGATCATCGCGGCCTTCCGCGCCGAACTGATCGCGTATCAGAATGTCGCCTATGCCGGACGCTACATGGCGCTACTCGCGGAGGTCCGCCATGCCGAGCAGCGGGCGCGCCCGGGTTCGACCAGCCTGACCGAGGCGGTCGCGCGCAACCTGTTCAAGCTGATGGCCTACAAGGACGAATACGAGGTCGCCCGGCTTTACGCCGCCCCCGCGTTCCGCGCGGCGCTTGCGGCGCGCTTCGAGCCCGGCGCCACCCTGCGGTTCCACCTCGCGCCGCCATTGCTGGCGAAGCGGGATGCGCGCACCGGGCATCAGCAGAAGCGCGCGTACGGGGGCTGGATGCTGAAGGTGTTCGGCGTGCTGCAGACCTTCAAACTCCTGCGCGGCACCGCGCTCGACCCGTTCGGCCATACCGCCGAACGGCGGATGGAACGCGGCCTGATCGAGCGATATGAAACATCGATCCGCACCGCGATCGCACATATGAGCGAGGCGAATTTCGCACGCGTACTCGAACTTGCCTCCCTGCCGGCGCAGATCCGCGGCTATGGTCATGTGAAGGCGCGCAACCTGGCGGCGGTCGAGCCGGTGTGGGCCGCGCTCGATGCCGCTTTCGCGCGCCCCTCACCGGCGCCGGCACCGCAATTCGGCATCGCCGCCGAATAGGGTTGGTTGCAAATTGCATAAGTTCGTTACAGATCGAACGCCTATATGAAGCCTGTCCGGCGCTGCACTGCCAGCGTCGCCTGTCGAAGGAGACCGCTCATGAGGAGTCGCGCTTTACCCCCGAGAGTGAGCCGCACCCTGCTGGCCGCGACGTCAGCGGTGGCGGTTACCGCCCTCGCTGTGCCGCAATCGGCTTATGCGTGGTGGCGGCCCCATGCCGGGATCGGAATTTCGATCCCCCTGGTCGTGCCGGGACCGCCGGTCTACTACCCGCCGCCACCGCCCGCCTATGCCTATTACGGTCCGCCGCCGGTTTATTACCGGCCACCACCACGGCGCTGGATTCCGCCTCATCGCAACTGGGCCGGTGCCTGGATTCCGGGCCATTGGGTCTATCGCTGACCACGAGTGACCGGCGGCACGGACCGGCTATGACGTGATGAGGTGCTCGCGCAGGCGCGGCATCAGCTCGACGAGGTTGCACGGGCGGTGCCGCGCGTCGAGCTGGAAGACCAGAATATCGTCCCACCCGTCCTTCACCGCGCCTGTCGATCCTGGCAAGGCGAACAGATAGGTTCCACCCGCCACGCCGCCGATCGCGCGGGACTGGATCGTGGAGGTGCCGATTTTCTGGTAGCTCAGCATCCGGAACAATTCACCGAACCCTTCGATCCGCTTTTCGACCACCCGGTCGAACGCTTCGGGCGTAACATCGCGGCCGGTGACGCCGGTGCCACCGGGGGCGATCACCACGTCGATCGCGGGATTGCCGATCCACGCGCGCAACTGGCGCTCGATGAGATCAGCGTCGTCACGCAGGATCACCCGGTCCGCGAGATGATGCCCTGAAGCCACCACCCGTTCGGCGAGAGCCGCGCCCGAGGTATCGTTGTCGAGGGTTCGGGTGTCCGACACGGTCATCACCGCGATCGACACCGGCACGAAGGCCCGACTTTCATCAATGCGCGACATCGGCACGATCCCCTTTCCTCGCATGAACCGGCATCTTCTATAGGACATTTTGGCGTCGCCCCGAAGAGCGACCCTTGACGCGGGCCGGGCGCGATGAATGTCTAGGCAATGGATTATGTTTTTCTCGCACTCGCGCTGTTCGTTCTTCTGGCTCTGGTGATGACGGGAGCGTGGGTGACGCAGCGCCGGACCCGCAATTCCGGTTGGGTCGATGTGTTCTGGACCTTCGGGACCGGTATCGCCGGCGCGATCGGTGCCATGGCGCCGCTCGGCGTGGCGCCGTGGGGCCGGCGCCTGCTGGTGGCGGCGCTGGTGCTGATCTGGGCCGGGCGGCTGGGCAGCTACATCATGATGCGCACCCGGGCGATCACCCACGAGGATGCGCGCTATGCGCGGTTCCGGTCGGAATGGGGGGCGAATTTCGAATCGCGCATGTTCTGGCTACTGATGATCCAGGCCGTCGTTGCGTGGCTGCTGGCGATGTGCGTCACGATCGCGGCCAATAACCCCCACGCTCTCGCGCCTGGCTGGACGTTGGCCGGCATCGCGGTTTTCGTGATCTCGCTGGGCGGCGAAGCGCTGGCGGACCGGCAGATGCACGCCTTCCGCGCTGATAAGTCCAACAAGGGAAAGGTTTGCGAGGCGGGGCTGTGGGGCTGGTCGCGTCATCCGAACTATTTTTTCGAATTCCTGATCTGGTTGAGCTATCCGCTCATTGCGCTCGCGGGATTGTGGTGGGTCGGGTTCGTCGCACTGATCGGGCCGGTCTTCATGTATGTGCTGCTCGATAAAATATCCGGCGTGCCGCCTCTGGAGCGCGAAATGGTCGAATCGCGCGGGGCGGCCTATCGCGATTATCAAACGCGGGTCAGTCCGATGATCCCCCTGCCGCCGCGCCGCCGTTAGAATGAACTCATCCGTTCGCCGCGTTCAACCGTAGTTCAAGCAGAGAATCCCCACCTGGAGTCACCGATGAATTTCGCCGCCGCCATGGCCGACGCCGCCGAACGCCTGCCGATCCCCGATGGACTGACCCGCCGGGGTATCGCCGGGCTGGTCGGCCGGACCGACCGGAAGCTCGCCGATGCCTCGGCCACGACCGAACGGGCCTTCGCGCTCGACATGGCGCGTCTGCCGATCGCCCTGCACACCGATGCTGCCAACGCCCAGCATTATGAGGTGCCAGCCTCGTTCTTTGCCCTCGTGCTCGGGCCGCGCCGGAAGTATTCATCCTGCTTCTACGACACACCGCACAGCACTCTGGCCGATGCCGAAGTCGCGGCGCTGGAGCGGACCTGCGCCAATGCGGGTCTCGCCGACGGCCAGACGCTTCTCGAACTCGGCTGCGGCTGGGGCTCGCTCAGCCTGTGGATGGCGGAGCATTACCCGTCAGCAAAGATCACCGCGGTCTCGAACTCTGCCTCGCAGCGCGCCTATATCGAGGCGCAGGCGATGGCGCGGGGCTTTCGAAACCTGACGATCGTGACTGCGGACATGAACGATTTCGACACAGCGACGCGGTTCGACCGGGTGGTTTCGGTCGAGATGTTCGAGCACATGTCCAACTGGCGCGCATTGCTCGAACGGGTGCGTTCATGGCTGACACCGGAGGGGGCCTTGTTCCTCCACGTATTCTCCCATCGACGCGGCACCTACCGCTTCGATCATCACGACCGTGGCGACTGGATCGCGCAGCATTTCTTCACCGGCGGCATCATGCCGAGCCATGGGCTGATCGCCCAGTTCCCCGACCTGTTCACCCTGGAGGCCGACTGGCGCTGGAGCGGCGCGCATTATGCCCGTACCGCACGCGACTGGCTCGACAATTACGATCGCCATGAAGGCGCGATCGATGAGATCCTGCAATCGGTCTACCGCCAGGAAGCGGTGCTATGGAAACGCCGCTGGCGCCTGTTCTTCCTCGCGACCGAGGGTTTGTTCGGCTATCGCGGCGGCGAAGCCTGGGGGGTGAGCCATTATCGGCTGCGCCCGGTCGGATGAGGGGATTGTTCGCGGCGCTGGGGCGCTACATCGCTCACGACGACCCGCTGACCGCGGCGCTCAACAAGGTCGCGATGGTGCTGGCCGGCAATACGCCGTTCTATCCGCTCTATCTCTGGGCCGTGCTGGGGCACGATGCCTCACCGGTCATTCTGCTGACGTTGTGTTCCTTTCCGTTCTGGGCG
This sequence comes from Acidiphilium sp., assembly GCA_028688765.1. Classification (GTDB taxonomy): domain Bacteria; phylum Pseudomonadota; class Alphaproteobacteria; order Acetobacterales; family Acetobacteraceae; genus Acidiphilium; species Acidiphilium acidophilum. The sequence goes on from JAQTXO010000104.1 coordinate 6,418, forward strand.
GTTGTGCCCGCCATCGCGCGCCGCAACGGGCTGGCGGGCCGGGTGTTCCTTACGACCATCGGCGTACTCAACACGATCTGGTGCAGCATCATCCTCGGATTCGACTCCGGTACGGCATTGTTTCTGATCCCCTGCATCGTGCTCGCCACGCTGGGGTTTCATCAGCGGGAGCGAAAACTCTCGCTCGCGATCTCCGCCCTGCCCTTCATAGCCTACGGGTTCCTGCGCATCGCGGATATTTCACCGCCACGGCTCTATCATCAGGCCGAATATTCGAGCCTGATCACGCTGAATGGTTTCAGCGTCGCCTGCCTGATCGGCTTTCTCGGCCTCGCCTTCGCCGCCGCCCGCCCCACCGCCGAGACGCCCCTTGCGCCAATCCGCAGGGAAAGCTAGATCAGCACCAACCGGGCGCGTAGCTCAGCGGTAGAGCATCGCCTTCACACGGCGGGGGTCACAGGTTCAATCCCTGTCGCGCCCACCAGGTTTCCAACGTGAGCATCGCGAGTCACTGGGAATTCTGGCCCTGCCCCCTGCCAAGGTTACGGCATTCACGCGTTTCGCTTGCCCGTCCGATCTGGCTCTAAGTCTGGATGATTTTAGGACCGCCGGGGAACGATGTGCGATTGCGGATGACGCTCTGGGTCATTTTGGTGATGCGCGGCGTGCGGCGATAGGGAGTGCGCTGGTAGGGCGGGTGTTGGAGACCGGTTCGCTGGTGGTCGCCATACTCGGCAGCACCCGGGCGCGGGAGATTGCGATTCATCGGTTCCTCTCGGCCCCATCGGTCACGTGCGGTGTCTCTCCGTGTGATGTAGGATCGGTGGTAATACCAACATGCCTATCTGAACTTTCGCACGACTCAACCGTTGCCGATGCCTCATTAAGGACTGGGAAACCATTATCGCTTCGGCCGATGCGTGGCTCCTCACCGCGTCCATCCGACTGATCGTCAGACTCGTCGCACGCTAACGAAATGCAAAATTGAACTACGAGTCAGACTCCCAAAAAAGCCGGCACCTCAAGGGTGCCGGCTTTCTCAAGGACTTCAACTCCGCCGTTACTCGGCCGCAACATCGCGGCGTGACGGCAGGGCCGTTCGGGTCTGTGCCAGCGTCGTCTTGTCTCGTCCTGCCGCGATCGCGCGCAACCGGCTCATCACGCTGCCGGTTCCGGCCGGAATCAACCGCCCGACGATCACGTTTTCCTTCAAGCCGAGCAATTGATCGGTCTTGCCCGCGGTCGCCGCTTCGGTCAGCACCCGCGTGGTTTCCTGGAATGACGCCGCCGAGATGAAGCTCAGCGTCTGCAGGCTCGCCTTGGTAATGCCCTGCAACACCGGCGATCCACTCGCCGCCCGTTCATCCAGTTTCACCCGCCGCTCGTTCTCGGTCTCGAATTCGATCCGGTCGACCAGTTCGCCGATCAGATACGTGGTATCCCCCGGTTCGGTGATCTCGATCTTCTGCAGCATCTGGCGGACCACGACTTCGATATGCTTGTCGTTGATCTTCACACCCTGCAGTCGATAGACATCCTGGATTTCGTTGACGAGGTAATCCGACAGCGCCTCGACCCCCAGCACCCGCA
>JAQTXO010000105.1 GCA_028688765.1 Acidiphilium sp.
CTCGAACCGGATGGGATGAGTGCCGCCGAGCGGCAGGATGCCGCTGGTCGTCACGCCTGCCGCGATGGCATCGGCCTGATCGGGATCGATGGTTTCGGGCGCTTCCCCCGCAAGGCCGAGGATAACCGCCTTGTCGGTGCCATGGCCCTTGCCGGTCCAGGCCAGCGAGCCGAACAGGCTGACGCTCACATGCGCGATGCCGGCCCGATCCGCCAGATCCGCGACGAAGCGGTTCGCCGCGCGCATCGGCCCCACGGTATGCGACGAGGACGGCCCGATGCCGATCTTGAACAAATCGAACAGGCTGATCATGCGGTACGTCTCAATCCGGATACTCGCGCCCGATGTCACCCAGCAGCGCCACGACATAGGGCGCGAAGGATCGCCAGATTTCAAGATGGAACGCCGCAACCCCGGTACGCCACAGCACGATATCGGCCTTGGCGAACACCGTCCGCGTCACCATGCCGGGTGGAAACGCGCCAAGGCCGAGGTCGAGCGGGCAGAGCGCATTCAGCATCGCGGCGGCGTGCGGTCCGGCAAGACCGATCGCGGTCTGGCGGTGACTCACATCGACCAGCGAAAAAGACCGGCCTTTCACCCCGCCCGCAAGTGCGGCGGGAATCGCGTCATCGTGGGCGGGGGCCAGGATCAGAAACTCGTCCGGCCCGAGCCGCAACGCGCTGCGATCTCCCGCAGTGACGCTCCGGTTGATCGGCATCGCAAGATCGAGGCCGATCGCCGCGCCGGCCTCGGCCACCGCCGCGTCCGGCAGGCGCAGCACGAAGCGGGTGAGCGGCGCGGACGGTGTAATCCGGCGATCGAGCCCGCCCGGCAGGTTCAGGCTGCGCCGTGCGACGGCAGTGGCAACATCAGCCATCGAGCCGGACTCCTTCCTTGTCGTAGAACACCGGATCGGTCAGCGTCACCGCGACGGCCCGCCCCGGCAGCGGGACGTGCAAGGTCTCGCCGATCCGCGCCCGCCCGTTGCGCACCATGGCCAGCGCGATCGAGCGGTTGAGCGTCGCACTCCAATAGGACGAGGTCACATGGCCGAGCATGGTCATCGGGATCGGCTGGGCCGGGTCCGCGACCAGGTGCGATCCTTCCTCCAGCACGAAAGCGGGATCGTCGGTGAGCAGGCCGACCAGTTGCTTGCGGTCGGTCTGGCTGGCCAGCGCGGTGCGCGCGAGGGCGCGTTTGCCGACGAAATCGGGCTTCGCCTTGCCGATCGCCCAGCTCAGCCCGACATCATCGGGCGTCGCCGTGCCATCGGTTTCCTGCCCCACGATGATGTAGCCCTTTTCGGCGCGCAGCACGTGCATGGTCTCGGTGCCATAGGGCACGATGCCGTGCGGTTGCCCGGCCTGATGCACCGCCTCCCACACCGCCCGCCCGTAATCGGCGGGCACGTTGATCTCGAAGCCGAGTTCGCCGGTGAAACTCACGCGGAACAGCCGCGCCGGAACCCCGGCGACAATGCACCCCACCACGCTCATATGCGGCATCGCGGCGGCTGAAATATCCGCCCCTTCGACCAGCGGCGCGATCACGTCGCGCGCGCGGGGCCCCTGCACGGCGATCACGGCATATTGCTCGGTGGTCGAGGTCAGCCACACCGAAAGATCGGCGAATTCGGTCTGGAGATAATCTTCCATCATGTTCAGCACCCGCGCCGCGCCGCCGGTGGTGGTGGTGACGTGGAACCGGTCATCCGCGATCCGCCCGACCACGCCGTCATCGATGACGAACCCATCCTCGCGCAGCAGAATCCCGTAGCGCAGCCGCCCCGGCTTCAGCTTGGTCCAGGCGTTCACATACATCCGGTTGAGAAATTCCGCCGCATCCGGCCCGACGATTTCGATCTTGCCGAGCGTGGTGGCATCGAACATGCCCACCCCCGCGCGCACCGCCGCACATTCCCTCGCGACCGCCCGATGCATCGTCTCGCCACCGTGCGGAAAATACCGCGCGCGCTTCCAGAGCGAAACATCCTCGAACACCGCGCCATGTTCGACGGCCCAGGAGTGGATCGGCGTTTCCCGCACCGGCTCGAACAATTCGCCGCGCGCATACCCCGCGAAATAGCCGAACGGGATCGGGGTATAGGGCATCCGGAACGTGGTGGTGCCGATCGCGGGGATCGCGACACCGAGCGATTTCGACACGATGCCGAGCGCATTCATGTTCGAGGTCTTGCCCTGATCGGTCGCCATGCCGGTGGTGGTGTAACGCTTGACGTGCTCGATCGAGCGGAACCCTTCGGACAAGGCGAGCGTGATGTCCTTCGCCGTCACGTCGTTCTGGAAATCGACGAAGGCCCGCACGCTCGCCGGATCGCGGCCATGCGGCACTTCGCCGAGGAATCCAGCGGTGAGCGGCTCATCCACTGCGGTGGCCACGCCCTGCCCGGTCGCTACAAGACCGGCGGCGCGGCCCGAGGCGATTGCGGTTTCGAGCGATTGGCAGCCCGAAGCGGCGCCCGCCGCGATGGTGAGTTCCGCCGGGGTGCCGGGGATGAACGCCTCGCGCGCGGGATCGAAGGCGAGCTTGCCCCGGCTCTGTGAAAACAGATGCACGCTGGGGGTGAAGCCGCCGGACATCAGGATGAGGTCGCAGGCGATCCGCTCGGATTGCGCCGCCCCGATCGTGGCAATGCGCGCCGCCGCGACCCGCAGGTTGCCCTCGGTGCCGGTGATCGTGGCATTGGCGTGGATCGGCAGTCCCGCCGCCCGCGCCGCCGCCACATGCGGTCCTTCGGGGCTGGCCCGCAAGTCCACAATCGCGGCAATCGTCACACCCGCGCGATGCAGCGCCAGCGCGGCGCGATACGCTTCGTCATGCGCGGTGAACACCACCGCCCGGTTGCCGGGTTTGACCGCGTAGCGCTCGACATAGATCCGCGCGGCATCCGCCAGCATGATGCCGGGGCGATCGTTGTCGGGAAACACTAGAGGCCGCTCGATCGCGCCGGTCGCGGTGATCACCTGTTTCGCGCGCACCTGCCACAACCGCCCGCGCGGCACGTCGTCGTCCGGCTCGCCGGCATGGTCGGTCAGGTCCTGCGCCAGCCCGATCATGTTGTGCGGAAAATAGCCGAACGCGATGGTGCGGTTCAGCAATGTGACATTGGCAAAACCCGCCAGCCGCGTCCGTTGCGTGTCGAGCCAGCCCGCCTAGCCCGGTTCGGCCAGCAGCGCACCGCCGGGCTGCGGTTGCTCGTCACACAGGATCACGCTCGCGCCGCTCTCTGCCGCGGTGATCGCGGCGGTGATCCCTGCCGGACCCGCGCCGATCACCAGCACGTCGCAATGGGCGTAGCGCTGGGCATAACGCGCCGCATCGGGTGCTGCCGGCGCGCGCCCCAGCCCGGCAATCGCCCGGATGCGCGGCTCGAAAAATTTCGTCCACGCGCCCTTCGGCCACATGAAGGTCTTGTAGTAGAATCCCGCCGGGAAAAACCGCCACAGCCGGTCGGTGATGCTGCCGACATCGCGCTCCAGCGAGGGCGAGCGATTCTGGCTCTCCGCGCGCAGGCCATGATAAAGCTCGACCTGGGTGGCGCGCAGATTGGGCGTGTAATGCGCCTCGTCGCGCCCCACGCCGACCAACGCGTTCGGCTCCTCCGCCCCCGCCGAAACGATGCCGCGCGGGCGGTGATATTTGAAACTCCGCCCGACCAGATGCACCCCGTTGGCCAGCAGCGCCGAGGCGAGCGTGTCACCGGCATGGCCGGTCATCGCTTTCCCATCGAAGGTGAACGGCACCACGCGGCTCCGGTCGATCAGGCCACCCGTAGCCAGACGATAACGCTGCGTCATTCCGGTTGCTCGCCGATCCTGTAGGTTGTCTCGAAAAAATCCGTGACGGTGTTGCGCCGCGCGTTGAAAAACCGCCCGCAGCCATGGGCGTGCCGCCACCGCTCGGCGTAGCTGCCCCGGGCGTTGCTGCGCTGGTACAGAAACGCCGTCCATTCCTCATCGCTCGCGGTCGCCGGCGCGCGCACGACATGCGCCTCCCCGCCATAGGAAAACTCGATCTCGGGGCGCTCGCCGCAATAAGGGCAGGAAATCAACAACATCTCGCCTCTCCGGTATCAGTGCGCGACGGCGGCAGCCGCCGCCTCGTCGATCAGCCGCCCCGCGCCGAACCGCTCAAGGTTGAACGGCGCATTGATTTTGTGCGGTTCGTCCTTCGCCATCGTGTAGGCGAACAGATCCGCCGAACCCGGCGTCGCCTTGAACCCGCCGGTGCCCCAGCCGCAATTGACGTAAAGCCCCGGCACGTCGGTTTTGGCGATGATCGGCGAGCGATCCGGCGTGACATCCACGATTCCGCCCCAGTTCCGCAGCATCCGCATCCGCCGGAACATCGGGAACAATTCGCAGATCGCCTCCAGCGTGTGCGCCGAAATATGCAGCGCCCCCCGCTGGCTGTAGGAAATATACGCATCGGTCCCGGCGCCGATCACCAGCTCGCCCTTGTCGGACTGGCTGATATAGGCGTGGATCGTGTTCGACATCACCACGCAGGGAAAAATTGGCTTGACCGGTTCGGACACCAGCGCCTGCAACGGGTAGCTCTCCAGCGGCATCCGCCGCCCCGCCATCGCCATCAGCACCGAGGTATTGCCCGCCGCAACGATGCCGAGCCGCCGTGTCGCGATCGCGCCCCGGCTGGTCTGCACCCCACTGATCCGCCCGCTCGCATCGCGGTCGATCCCGGTGACCTCGCAATTCTGAATAACGTCGACCCCCAGCGCATCGGCGGCCCGCGCATACCCCCACGCCACCGCATCGTGCCGTGCCGTCCCCGCCCGGCGCTGCAACGCCGCACCCGTCACCGCATGGCGCATCCCCGGCGCGATGTTCAGTGGCGGGCAGAACGCCCTCGCCTCGCTGGCCGACAACCACTCGTTATCCACGCCATTCAGCCGGTTGGCATGAACATGCCGCTTGAACACCTGCTCGTCATGCACGTTATGCGCCAGCATCAGCACGCCGCGCTGCGAGAACATGACGTTATAATTCAAATCCGCCGACAACCCTTCCCACAATTTCACCGCGTGGTCGTAAAGGGCCGCACTCTCGTCGAACAGATAATTCGAGCGGATGATCGTGGTGTTGCGCCCGGTATTGCCACCGCCGATCCAGCCCTTTTCCAGAACCGCGATGTTGCGCAGCCCATGCTTTTTCGCGAGGTAATAGGCGGTGCCCAGCCCGTGCCCGCCACCACCGACAATAATGGCCTCGTAAGCCGGTTTCGGCGCGGCATCACGCCATTGCCGGTCCCAGCCTTTCTGGCCGGATAAGGCTTCTTTCGCCAGGGTCAGGGCCGAGAATTTCTGCATGCGAAGGCTCCTACGATAAGGCCGGGGGCTCTGCCCGGACCCGCCGGGACCTCAGGCCCCAGACCCCGTCAGTTAAGGCACGGCGACGCGCGATCGACGCGCACTCACTCGGCGCAACCCTTGTATAATTCCGTCATCGCTGCGCCGCCTCCCAATTCTGCGCGGTATAAAACGGCGCATTGCTCGGCGGCAGCAACGCCACCCCCCGAATATGATCCGCCGCCTTTTCCCCGATCATGATGGTCGGCGCATTCAGATTGCCCGTGGTCACCCTCGGCATGATCGAACTATCCGCCACCCGCAGCCCCTCCACCCCGATCACCCGGGTATCCGGCCCGACCACCGCCATCGGATCATCTACCGAACCCATCCGGCACGTCCCGCACGGATGATACGCACTCTCGACATTTTTGCTGATATACTCATCGATCTCGGCATCGCTCGCGACATCGGCACCCGGCGCGATCTCCCGCCCCCGGAACGGCGCAAACGCCTCCTGCGCGAAAATCTCGCGGGTCAGCCGCACGCACGCGCGCATCTCCTGCCAGTCCTGCGGGTCGCTCATGTAATTGAACACGATCGACGGTGCCGCCGCCGGGTCCGCCCCGCGCAACCGCACCCACCCCCGGCTACGCGACCGCATCGGCCCGACATGCGCCTGAAACCCATGCTCGGAGGCTATCCCCTTGCCATCGTAGCGCACCGCGAGCGGCAGAAAATGATACTGGATATCGGGATAACTCACCCCCGCGCGCGAGCGGATGAACCCGCAACTCTCGAAATGATTGGTCGCCCCCAACCCGTCATGCATCGCGAGCCAGCGCAACCCGATCAGCGCCTTCGCCAGCGGATTCATCTTCGAATACAGGGTGATCGGCCGGGTGCACGCATACTGGAAATAAAACTCCAGATGATCCTGCAAATTCTCGCCCACCCCGGGGCGATCGGCCACCACCGCAATCCCGTGCGAACGCAACTCGTCCGCCGGGCCGACCCCGGATAATTTCAACAGCTTCGGCGAATTGATCGCACCCGCCGCCAGCACCACCTCCCGCGCCGCCCGCGCCACAACCTCCCTGCCGCGCCGCCGATACGCCACCCCCACCGCACGCCCGCCCTCGAACACCACGCGCGAGACCAGCACACCGGATTCAACGCTCAGATTCCGCCGCCCCCGCGCCGGCCTCAGATACGCATTCGCCGCACTCCACCGCCGGCCGCGATGAACCGTCATGTCCATCCGGCCGAACCCCTCCTGCTGATATCCATTGACATCCTCGGTCACCGGATACCCCGCCTGCCGCCCCGCCTCGATGAACGCGCGATACAAGGGATTTTCCAAAGCCCCATACTTCGTATGCAACGGCCCCGCATCACCGCGCCACGCATCGCCCCCCTCATCCCGCGTCTCGGCCCGCTTGAAATACGGCAAGACATCGCGATAGGCCCACCCCCGCGCGCCCATCTCCTCCCAGCCGTCGAAATCGAGCGGATTGCCGCGAATATAAACCAACCCGTTGATCGACGATGACCCGCCCAACACCTTGCCCCGCGGCGTGTGCATCCGCCGCCCACCCAGATGCGGCTCCGGCTCGCTGCGATACCCCCAATCATACCGCTTCATGTTCATCGGCATCGACAACGCACTCGGCATCTGTATCAACACCGATCTGTCCGACCCGCCATACTCCAGCAACAAAACCGAAACCCCGGCATCCTCCGATAACCGCGCCGCCAGCACACACCCCGCGGAGCCCGCTCCGACAACGACGTAATCATACTCGGTCATGGGGTTGGTGCCTCACGTAAGAAAGGCCAGGGGCTCTGCCCCTGGACCCCGTTAAAGGCGGAGCCTTTAAAATCCATCAGTTTTAGGCAAGGGGAGGGCTGTCGAGGCCAGATCAGCGGAAAGTCCGAGGCAGCGCCCTCCCCTTGCCTAAAACTAGCGGGTTCTAAGGGCTCCGCCCTTAGTGGGGGGTTCGGGGGGCAAAGCCCCCTGATCTTCCTTCCGTAAGCCATCAAAACCCCACAACCGGTGTGAGTGCGACGTAGACGGATTTGGTCTCGGTGTAGGCGTCGAGTGCGGTGCGGCTGTTTTCGCGGCCGTAGCCGGATTGTTTCATGCCGCCGAACGGGAGTTCGACCGGGGTGATGTTGTATTGGTTGATCCAGCAGGTGCCGGCTTTGAGGTGCGCGATCATGGTATGGGCGCGCGCGAGGGCGGTGGTGAACACCGCTGCCGACAGGCCGTAGGGCGTGGCGTTGGCGCGGGCGATGGCTTCGGCGTCGGTCTCGAAGGCGAACACGGCCATGACGGGGCCGAAGATTTCCTCCTGGGCGATGCTCATGGTGTCGGTGCAGTCGGCAAAGATGGTGGGTTCGACGAAGTTGCCGTGGGCGAGAGGGCCGGTGGTGCGGCGTTGACCGCCGGTGACCAGTCGCGCTCCGGCGGCTTTGCCCGCTTCGATATGGGTAAGGACCTTATTCATGTGTTCGGGCGAGATCAGGGCGCCGATCTGGGTGGCGGGGTCGAGCGGGTCGCCGATGATGAGGCTTCTGGTTTTGTCGATCAGGGCGGCGAGAAACCGGTCGTGGATA